>SUPR01000084.1 GCA_005191425.1 Candidatus Helarchaeota ASGARD archaeon Hel_GB_B | reverse complement strand
CAATAAGAGCAAATTAATACTAGATGATAAGAAATAATCATTCATAAATTTATTTTTTATTAATTTAAATTGAAAACGGATAAATTAAATTATTTAGATAAAAAAATATGCTAAATAAGTAATATTATGAGTTAGAAGATTCCATTTAAAATTAAAAAAAGTCCAAAATTTAATTTAAGTGTCGTAGGATTTTATGAAAATTCATTTAATTGGAAGTAAAGATATAATTATTGGTTTTGAATTAATAGGAATTAAAGGGACGGTATTTGAAGGAAAAGATGAAACAATAGATTTGATACAAAAACTGATTAAAAGTGAGGATTTTGTTTTATTAATAATTGAGAATTTTATTTATGATCAATTAGAAGATTTTTTAGATGATATAAGAATAAAAAATTTAAATGTAATAATTGTAAAAATACCTGGGTTAAATGAAGAATTTCCAAAATTTGATCCCAATAAAATATATAGACAAATTTTTGGATAATGTATTCAAATGCAAAAAAATAAAAGACTTCATGATGAGATCGAGAATCTTTCAGAAGAAATTCTCGAAAGTGCAAAAAATCAAGCAGAGAAAATAATTAATGAAGCGAAAGAGAAATCAAAATTAATTTTAAAAAATTCAAAAAATGAGATTCTGAAGGAAATTCAAGAATTGTACAAAAAAAATAAGGAACGAATTCAGAAATTAGGGGAAAATAGAATTATAAATGTCCAAATGTCAACTTATAGAGAATTAATCAGAGAAAAGGAGAAAATAATTCAAAATATTTTTAATATTTTAGAAAATAAATTACAAGAAGTAATAAAAACAGAACGGTATAAAAGTTTTTTAATTTCATCATTAATAAAAGTAATAGATTATATAAATGAACCTAAAATTCAATTAATTTTGACCGATAATGATACTTCTCTAATTAATATTAACGAAATAATATCAAAATTGAATAATAAGAATGTTCAAATAACTATTTCTAATGATAAGCTTTCAAGTGAAGATATTGGAGGCTTTATTATAATAGTTCCGGATAAAAATTATCAAATTACACATACATTAAAAGAAATTATCGATAAAAAGAGAGATATTCTGAGAAATATAATCAATAAATATTTAGAAGGCGCGTGAGAAAATGTCATCATTTGGAGAAATTATTTCAGTATCAGGGTCTCTTGTTAAAGCTAATGGATTAACAAGTGCGAAAATGAATGATATTGTAGAAGTAGGTGACCTTAAATTAATTGGAGAAATTATCAGGTTAGAATCAGATATTTGTTATATTCAAGTTTATGAAGAGACAAGCGGTCTGCATTTACATGAGCCAGTTATGACAAAAGAAATCCCTTTATCAGTTGAATTAGGGCCTGGACTAATAGGGTCAATTTTTGATGGTATTCAAAGACCGTTAACCGAAATTGGTAAGAAATTTGGAGGATTTATTCCAAGAGGTGTAAAATTACCCGCATTAGACAGGCATAAAAAGTGGCACTTCGTTCCAAAAGTAAAGGTAAATGATAAAGTTAAGCCAGGAGATATACTTGGAGAAATTAAAGAATCAGAAGTAATAGTACATAAATTAATGACCCCATATAAAGTAAATGGAAGAATAAAAAGTATTGGAGAAGGAGATTTCTTAATTGATGATAACTTTGCTTTAATTGAAAGCAATGGTAAAGAAATTCCAATTAAAGGATATCAAACGTGGCCAGTTAGAATTCCAAGACCATATCTTAATAAATTACCGGTTGATACACCATTAATAACTGGACAGAGAGTAATAGATACATTCTTTCCAATAAGTAAAGGTGGTAAAGCTTGTATTCCTGGAGGTTTTGGAACAGGTAAAACAATGACCCTACAGACAATCGCCAAATGGTCAGACGCAACAATAATAGTGTATATTGGTTGTGGGGAGCGGGGTAATGAAATGAGTGATATATTGAGCGAATTTCCAAAGTTGGAAGACCCAAGAACAGGTAAAATATTAATGAATAGGACTATTATAATTGCTAACACATCAAATATGCCAGTCTCAGCAAGAGAAGCATCGATATATACTGGAATAACAATTGCAGAATATTATAGAGACCAAGGATTTGATGTTGCTTTAATCGCAGACTCTACATCGCGTTGGGCTGAAGCTTTAAGGGAGATTTCAGGGAGATTAGAAGAAATACCTGCTGAAGAAGGTTATCCACCATATCTAGCTTCGAGATTGGCAGACTTTTATGAACGATCAGGAAAAGTAGAAACTTTAGGTGGCTTTAATGGGTCAGTAACCATCATGGGCGCAGTCTCACCACCAGGAAGTGATTTCTCTGAACCAGTAACTCAATATACAATTAAGTTAGTAAAGACATTATGGGAATTAGACCGAGATCTCGCATATTCTAGGCATTATCCTGCAATAAATTGGATAAATAGTTTCTCAAAAGATTATGATTTTCTTGTTGATTGGTTTAGCACAAATATTAGTGAAGACCATGCAGAATATAGACAAAAAGCATTAGAATTATTAATAAAAGACAATAATTTGCAACAATTGATCAAAATTATTGGTGAAGAAGGTCTTCCAGAACAAGAAAGACTTATTGTATTCATATCAAATATAATAAAAGAAGGCTTTCTAAGACAGAATGCATTGGACCCTATTGAACGATATACAATTTTAGAGAAACAATTTATGATGTTAAAAACAATTATTGATTTTTATGATAAAGCGACCAATTTAATGACCAAATTTCATATTACATTGGACGAAATTATTGATTTACCAATTATTGAAGAAATTAAGAGAATGAAATACATTCCAAATGAAAAATATAAAGATATAAAGAAAATTTCTGATAAAATGGAAGAAGAGTTTAAAAATTTATTATAATTAAATAGGAGTCTAATATTTTTGAAAGAATCAATTGTAGTCCATGGAATCGAAAAAATTATTGGGCCATTATTATTTTTGTCCCATACAGAACATGTAGGTTATGATGAATTAGTAGTTATAGAAACACCTGATGGAACTACAAAAAATGGGAAAGTATTAGAAGTAAATAAAGATTATACGATAGTAGAGGTATTTGAAAATACTTCAAGATTGTCATTAAAAGGTACTAATGTAAAATTTTTAGGAAGCTCATATAAATTAGGCGTTTCAACTGAAATGTTAGGGCGTATTTTCAGTGGAAGTGGCAAGCCAAGGGACAATATCCCTCCACCAATTGTAGAAGAATATTTTGATATTAATGGTAGTCCTATTAACCCAGTTAAAAGAGAATATCCGAAGGACTTTATTCAAACTGGAATTTCTGCAATTGATTGTTTATTTAGCATAGTTAGGGGACAAAAATTACCAATTTTTTCGGGTTTTGGGCTACCCCATAATAAAATAGTCGGACAAATAATTAATCAAGCAACAATCAGAGATAGTGAAGAAATGGTAATAATTTTTGGGGCGATGGGGGTTAGCCAAGATGAAGTTTATTTTTTTAAGAAAGTATTTGAAGAATCAGGTGTTTATCAACGAGTAGTAATGTTTTTAAATTTAGCTAATGACCCACCAATGGAACGATTATTAACACCTCGAATAGCATTAACATTAGCTGAATACTTAGCTTTTAAAGAGGGTATGCATGTATTAGTTTTATTAAGCGACATGAGCTCTTATGCAGAAGCATTAAGAGAAGTGTCTTCATCAAAAGGTGAAATACCAAGTAGGAAAGGATATCCAGGCTATCTTTACACAGATTTCGCATCTATTTATGAGAGAGCAGGTAGAATTAAAGGAGTTAAGGGCTCTATTACCCAAATTCCAATATTAAGTATGCCAAATGATGATATTACACACCCAATTCCTGACTTAACTGGCTATATTACAGAAGGTCAAATAGTTCTTGATCGAGAACTTCATAATAAGGGAATATATCCACCAATTAAAGTTCTTGATTCTCTTTCACGATTAATGAAGGATGGGATTGGTGAAGGAAAAACAAGAGAAGACCATCCAGATCTTTCGAGTCAACTATATGCTTCTTATTCTAAATCAAAAAGTATTGAAGAATTAGCGTTGATAATTGGTCAACAAGAATTATCAAAATTGGATCAAACATATCTTGAATTTGGAAACAAATTCATTAACCGATTTATTAAACAAGATTGGAAAGAAGATCGACCAATTGAAAAAACTCTTGATCTAGCATGGGAAATTCTATCTACACTTCCAAAATCGGAACTCAATAGAATTAATGAGAAAATTATTGATAAATACTATATGTTTCTTTAGGAGTGATTAGAATGACAATTATTAAAGTAGCTGTCAATAAACAGAACCAAATTAAATTTAAAAACAGACTAAAAATTTTAATTACCAGTCATGATGTTTTAGAAGATAAATATGAAGGACTTAAAAAAATAATTGATAGTCTACTTTTACATTATCAACGAGAATATGAAAATCTTGAAAGTGCATTAAACGAATCTTACGAACTTCTTAAAAAAACATTCATTACAAATGGAAAACAAAATATAGAGTTAATTGCACCATTTTGCAAATCAGAAATTAATTATGACCTCAAAAAATATAGTAAATTTGGTATAACTTTAATTGATATTATATTTCCTGAAGATTCAAACCTTAAATTAAGTCTAGATTATGGATTGGTTGATACTTCACCCCTATTAGAAAAAACGCGAAATGCATTAATAAATACCTTAAAATATTTATTAGTTTTTGCAATTAGTAACAATGTATTATTTAGAATTGCAAGAGAAATGAGAAAAACTCGAAAAAAAATTAGTGCTCTTGAAAATCTTTTCATTCCAAATTATCGAGAAACAATAAATTATATTCAATTCGTTCTTGAAGAAAAAGAACGATATGAAATGGCAATCCATAAAATTTTAAAAAATAAATTGGGGCGTGAATAAAATTCAAATTTTTAAAAGAATTCTAATCTTAACTGATGGAAGTAAAAATTCATTTAATGTAGCAGATTATGGAATTCAGATTGGAGTTCAAAATAACTCGGAACTTTATTGCTTATATGTAATTAGAGAAGATAGAATTGATAAATTACATATTTCACAAGAAAAACCAATCAAAGATCTTCAAAAGGTATATACAGAAGAAGGAGAACGAGCAATTCTCAAAATTAAAAAAATCGCAGAATCTTATAATAAATCTATTAAAACATTTATAAGAAATGGTAAAATTGTTGACGAAATCTTAAAATTCATAATAGAATTTCAAATAGACCTTATATGTATATCTCACAGAATAAGATCTGGTTCCGAATCAATTAGATTGGCAAGTGTTGCTAATCAAATAATTGAATTTGCTAAATGTCCTGTATTTGTATTACAACATAATTAAAAAATTTAAAAATAATATAATATAAATGAAAAAATTAGAGGTGTAAATATGGAAAAAACTCCAAGAAATTTTATATTGTTAAGCATATTGGCCTTTGTTATAATGTCGTTAGCTGGACTAAGTTTAATACCAATGGTAAATGCAGCATATTCTTCTGAAAGTTCATTAGTAGGTTTTGGACTAACAATAGCATCATGTGTTTTTGGATTTAGTGGTGGCTATAGTATTGCCAAAATTGGTGTGGCAGCAGTAAGTGCATTAACTGAAAAACCTGAAACATTTGGTAAATCATTTCTATTTATTGTTTTCGCTGAAGCTGTAGCTATCTATGGGTTAGTACTTGGATTCCTTGTATATTTTGGCCTGTAAAATCCTTTTTTTATTTTTTTATTTTATAAAGAGGTGATCAAAATATTTACCCCCGAAAGAATGACCAAATTGTCAATTATTATTCATAAAAAGAGAATGGACGATTTACTAAATCATTTAGGAGATTTAAAAAATTTTCAAATTTATCAACCTGAACAAAAGCCATTTTTTAAATTTGAAGAATTACCACAGGACTTTTTTAATTCATTACAAGATTTACAAAAAAAAATTGCGAATTTTAAAACAAATTTTGAATTAAAAAATCAAATGAATGAGGAAAATAAATATGTTTTAAGCGGCAAAAATATTGTAGATATTTACAATCAAATTGAAACAGAATTTAATAAAATCAATGCTAAATTTGAAGAAAAAAGAGATAAATTATTACGATTAAAACGAAAATTAGATAATCTACATTTGTTAGAAAATATATTTATAAAATTTTATGGACTTGATATTGATTTAAAATTTTTAAAATCTTTGAAATTGATTGATACAACGATTGGGACTTGTTTTGCTAAATGTATTCCTAATATTGAGAAATCAATTAAAAAATATAACACAATTTTTTATAGTGAACGGATTTCGTCCCATCAGACTTTTTTTATAATTGCATATAATTCAAATATCACACAAAATATAATTCAAATTCTAAAGGATTATAATGTAATATTCATTAAAGATATACACAACTTAAAAATAAACACGATAAAGGAAATAGAACTAAAAATTCAAGCATATAATGATGAATTTAATAAAATAAATGGATCCATTCTTAAATTATTCTTGAATAACTATTATAAAATAAATAGTTTTCAAGAAATATTGAGTAATATAGAGCAAATTTTAAAAATAAAATCAATTGCTCAATTTACTCAAGAGTTTGCTTATTTAGAAGGATGGATACCTAAAAAAAATAAAGAAAAATTCATCCAAACTATTCATAATTTTACTGATCAAAAGGTCTTAATTTTCGAAGATGAATTTAATGAAGATAAAGAAATACCACCAACATTGACAAAATTTCCACCTATAATTAGTTCATTTAAATTATTAACAGAACTTTATGGACTTCCCAGCTATAATGAAATAGACCCAACAATTATAATGGTGATTACCTTTCCAATTATTTTTGGATTTATGTTTGGAGATGTAGGGCATGGTTTATCATTGATAATTGGTGGAATTTTTGCTTATTTCTTTTTAAAATTAAAACCTTCTTATAAAAATCTCGCAATTATAATAAGTATTAATGGTATTGGTTCATTGATTTGTGGATTTTTGTATGGAGAATTTTTCGGAGAAGAGATTACCCCGCTATTATTTAACCCATTTTTAGACCCAATAAAAGCAATTAAATTATCAATTATTCTCGGTCTTATAATAATATGTTTAGGATTAATTATTTCAGGAATAAATCATGCTATAAAAAAAGAAACAATCAATATTTTTGTGCAAACTATTCCAAAACTTATTTTATTTATTTCAGTAGTTTTTATTATATTCATTTATGGATTACATATTGATTCTCTATTAAAAAGTCCACTCTACATACCTATAGCTGCAATTATAACTATTGGAATTGGGAAAATAGTAATAAAAATAATTGCACCAAATAAATACAAGAATGAGAAATTAAATGAAATAGCTTTTGATTCAATAATTGATGTTTCAGAAACTTTAATTTCTATTATAAGTAATTTAGTATCATTTACCCGAATATTTGCAATGACAACTATACATGTTTCTTTTATGAAATTAATTATGGAAATAAGTAATATGATAATTACTGCAAATTCTATGTTAGCTATATTAGGCTATATAATTTTGGTTGCTGGAAATATATTAGTTATATTATTTGAACTTTTAATGGTATTGATGCAAGATTTACGTTTGCATTATTATGAATGGTTCAGTAAATTTTATAAAGGAGAAGGACGGAAATTCACGCCTTTTAGTTTAAAAAAGAAATTTGGAATAATAAAATTGGAGGAAAATTATGATCCATTTAAAAAATAGAGAAATGGATATAGAATATTTAATTCCAATAGTAAGCGCCGAAAAGCCACGTTTATTAAAGCAAGAAAAATTAGTTTCATTAACAAAATTATCATCTATAGAAGAGTTTGTAAATGAACTTAAAGATTTAAAATACAATAATCTTATTGAGTATTATAAACCTGAAAGTATTGAATCAATTGAATTTGTTTTAAAGGAATATCTCATTTCTCTTTATATAAAATTCTTAAAATCATCTCCATTATTTATATCAAACTATATTTATCAAGAATTTTTAAAATTTGAGATGGACAATTTAAAGAAATTATATAGAGCTAAAATTCTAAATTATTCTTATTCAGAAATTGATTCATTAATACACCATTCAATAGAAAAATTCCTTAATCATGAAAAAAATTTTGAACGTTTAATGCATGCGAGCAGTTTATTGGATTTAATCAATTCAATTACATTTGGTAATTATAAGAATGATTTACAACAGGCTTTCCATATCTATGAAGAAAGTAAATCAATTTATATGTTTGATGTATTCTTGGATTTAGATTATTTTAAAAATCTAATAATAGAATGTAAGAATTTAAAAAATAATTATGACAAAAATTTCGTGCTTAATTATCTAAAATTAATAATTAATGGTTATAATGTTCTTGCTATCTTCAGAACAAAAAAATTAAATTTAAAAGCCCACCAAATTTACAGATTTATGATTTATGACCCGAATATTACTAATGAAATACTTCTTGAGAATTTAATAAACTCAAAATCTTATGATATAAACAGAGATCTAGGAATTATTAATAAAATTTTTAAATCCAATCTCAATATTAATGAAGTAGACACATTAGATAAATTGTATTACATTTTGATGAGAAAAAAGTATAAATTTTTTGTTAATTCTTTATCTTTATCCAAATTACGATTATATAATATTAGTTATCCATTAGCCGTTTTAAAACTTACAGAATATGAAATAAATAATTTAATAATTATTTTAAATGGAATTAATTTAAAAATGACTCCTAGTGATATAAAAAATAATTTGATTTTAAATGAGTGAAGGTTAGAATGAAGGAATTACTTGAAATTATTCAAGAAATAGAAAAAGATGGAAATAAAATAATTGAGAAAGCAAAAGTAGATTCAGAAGAGTTACTTAGAAATGTAAAACAAAGTATTGAGAAATTAAGGATAAAAGAGATTGAAAATGCGAAAAAAGAGATCAAAAAATTGGAAGAAGAGACACTAGAATTGGTGAGACAAAAAGAGCAAGCTTTAAGAAAAGATTTAGAAGTTAAGAAGCAAAATCTTAAAATTTCCGAGGAAGTTATTCCAGATTTAATTGAAGATTTAATTCAAGAAATTTTAAAGGTAGAGTAATTATTCAAATTAAGGAATTGATAATATTTAAGGAACTAAAGGATAAGAAACGATAATAAAATTTTAAAAGATAAAGGTTAAAGTTCATTTTTCTTTTAAAAGAAAAATTATATCTGATTATTTTACTTAAATTTTTGAAAATGTATTTGAAATTGTAAAGAGATTTATTTTATCTGGTACCAATTTATTTTAGGGTAAATAATAGAATATTTGATAGAATTTATATATGGATAAATAATAATTCAAGAAAAACTTAATAATAATCTTTTAATTTATCCAACAATAATAATGCTAAAAATAAGCCAAATTTAAATAATCAAGATAATTTCAAAAGGTAATATAAAAAATATCAATTTTAATCAGTAATTTATGGAGAAAAAAAATGAGTGAAGATATACGCAGGGCACGAATAGAAAAGTTGAAGAAGCTTAGAGATTTAGGAATAATTCCTTATGCAGATAAATTTAAATGTAGTCATACATTATTAGAAGCAATAGCGCTGCCGGATGGAGAGCCAGTTCGAGTTGCAGGCAGAATGATAACAAAAAGAAGTTTTGGAAAATTAATTTTTGCACATTTATTTGACAGATCAGGTAGAGCTCAAGTAAGTTTTCAAGAAAACAAATTATCTGAAGAGCAATTTAAAATGGTAAAAACATTAGTAGACATAGGAGATTTTATAGGTATTGAAGGTGAACTATGGACTACAAAAAGAGGCGAACGGACTATAGGTTCAAAAAGCATTACATTTTTATCGAAAAGCCTTAGAGGATTACCAGAAAAGTGGCATGGACTACAAGATAAAGAATTATGTTATCGCCAAAGATATTTAGACCTTATTACAAATGAGAATACTAGGAAGCGTTTTATTTTAAGGTCAAAAATTATTAGTTATATAAGAAAATTTCTTGATGAACACGATTTTATAGAAGTTGAAACGCCAATCCTTCAAGCAGCAGCTTCTGGAGCCGCTGCCCGTCCATTTATTACATACCATAATTTTCTTAAGAGTAATCTTTATCTTCGTATTTCTCCAGAAACATATTTGAAGCGATTAGTAGTAGGTGGGTTTGAACGAGTATATGAGCTTTCTAGGAATTTCCGCAATGAAGATGTAGATCCTTCTCATCTACCAGAATTTACTATGTTAGAATGGTATGCTGCTTATTGGAATTTTCGGGATAATATGAAATTCATACAAGAGCTTATCCAATCAATTCTTTTGAAGTTTCTGAACACAACAAAAATTGAATATAGAGGTATTACTCTGGATTTTGGTGGAAATTGGCCAGAGATTTCATATATTGATGCAATTAAAAAAGAAACAAAAATAGACCTAAGAAAATATAAGACATATGATGAACTTGCTGATGCTATCAGGAAATATAAACCAGAAATAAATCCAGATGAATATAAATCACATCCTGCATTAATAGATGGCCTTTATAAGAAAACCGTAAGACCAAAATTAATTCAACCCACATTTCTTACTTATCATCCATCCGAATTGGTCCCATTAGCTCGAAGAAATGATGAAAACCCAGAAATTCTTAACATGTTTCAGGTTGTAGTCAATACATGGGAAATTGTAAAAGCCTATTCAGAACTTATAGACCCTTTAGAACAATACCAACGAATGATACAACAACAAAAGTATCGGGAAAAAGGTGATGATGAGACAATGATGATGGAAAAAGATTATATCGAATGTATGGAGTATGGTATGCCACCCAACTCTGGGCTTGGTTTAGGAATAGACCGTATAACTGCGATAATCACTAATTCAGAGTCTTTAAAAGATGTAATTTTATTCCCCACTCTTAAAATAGACAAACCTTAATTTATAAATTCTAACAAATTTTTATTGATTTTAGTTTTAAATATAAAATGGTTTAATTTTAGTGAATTAATTTATAATAATTACTGCCTAATTTATAAAATAATAAATTTAAATAAATAATTTTGTATTATAAAAAAAGGAAGTTATTTATTTAAGGCTTCTAGCAATTTTTTGATTTCAATTCCAGACCTTGGAGACATTTCGTCCACGCTATTACCTGCGACATAGCCATATTTTTTCTGAATTTTATCATTAATATATCGGTAAGTATCAGCTGATGGTATACCAACAGGACAAACTTGAGAACATTTACCGCATTCAATACATGAGTCACACATATGGCCCATTTTTGTTAGAATATAAAGGATGCGATCCATTTTTTCCCAGTTTTCGACACCTGCTTTTTTATCAGCTCTCTCAAGTTTAGTTTTACGCTGTAAGTCACAATCATGACAGAAACAAACCGGACAAACATTAATACAACTGGCACATTTTCTACATTTAGAGAAGGTGTCGTAGAATAATTTAAACCTTTCTTTATTTGTCATTGCATCAAGCTTCTCAAAATCAGCTGCCCTATTTTGTTGAGAGATGTCGATTAATTTATTTACTAATTCATTTTCACCTTCCGAAATTCCTGAGATTAAATTGTCTGTAGCGACACTATCAATAGCTTTTTTACCTTTTTCTGATACAATTTGGACAATCCATTTATCTTGGCCTCGTTCTCCAATATTTAAATCAGATTTCATTGAAATTTTTCTTGGGCATCTAGTGCAATTAAGATATACAAGTCCATCTTTAATATCAATGATTTTATTACCAGTTTCAAGTTTAAATGAGATTTGTTCGACAGATATTCGAGATTCACCGACAATCTTTTCAGTATCAATTCCTTCTTTTTCAAGTGTTTTAATCAACACTTTTTTATTTATAGTTTCAGGGCATTCTATTCCAACAATTAAAATATTATCAAGATTAACTTGTCTAACTTTTGAAAGTTCGATGAATGCTCTAATATCACATGGCTTAGCAATAACAGCTATTTTTTTATTTTTAGCGCCATCCAGCTTTTTTCTCACGAAATTAGCGGTAGTATCGAGTCTATCATAATTATAGAGACAATATTGTCCAAGTAAATCCTGGGTTAGGTCATCGGGGTTTGTTATTTCTTTGGGTGCAAGGTCGAACCGAGTCTTTTTTGTATCGAACCATAAGACAGACTCGACAATATTGGCTTTAAGGAATAATTTCATTAATTCCATTATATTTTTGCTGGTACCAATATCATATGTTTTTTCTAATTCCATTGGAATGCCTCATTTATTTTTTATTTAATTTATTCCGAATTATCCTATTGCGTAGGACATCACCCTATGCATAAACTTTTTCCATAGGGGTCATTCTTATTCGGATTCTGAAATTTTAAGTGGACTTGGTCCCAATTCTTTTAACTTAGCAGTCATTTTGCGTGCAATCTCGGCTATTTTAGCGCCTTCAGCAGAGGAGCAATGGTCCATTATTACACGTTCAGGACTTATACCAATGGACTCCAAGATTATTTGGACCATTTCTACCTGTCTTTTAGCAGATAGGTTTCCACTTTCGAAATCGCATTCCCCTTCATATCATCCGATTACGGCAACGCCATCAGCACCTTTGCGTAAGGCACGAAATATTAGGTCTGCTGATACTCGTCCAGTACATGTAACTCGGACAGTCCGGAATGATGCGGGATATTGTGCCCTAATTGTGCCCGCCATATCAAGTGCGCCGTAACCTCATTTATTACAGAGGAATGCAGCTATTTTTGGCAAGAATTCTGCCATTTTAATCATCTTAGATATTTTTTAAATACGAATCCTGTTTTGCAAACAGCGTCCCTTATATAATTTGATTTTTTTATATAAGGTCATCCAGATTCGCGTATAGAACATTTTTCATATTTAAACCGCAAGAAGTGCGTCAATGTATTCTTCAAATTGGATATCTCGATAATATCGTAAGGTTATACTATTGGACCGGCATATCGCTGCGCAAGCACCACAGCCACGACAAGCTACATCACTTACTTCAATATTTCCTTCGCTATTAAATGATATTGCATTATAGGGACATATTGCAATACATTCGCCACATTTAGAACACCGATCTAAATCGACAACAGCCCTGATAAGTTCAATTACGTATTCGCCTTTTTTTAGAAGTTGAATTGCTGATGCTGCAGCGCCTTTACCTTGAGATACTGAGAATTCAATTGCTTTTGGTCCTTGTGCAAATCCTGCAATAAATATACCTGGGACTTTTGTTGAAATTGGATCAAGTCGCGCATGAAATTCTCTGAAAAACCCATCAGATCCGCGTTCTAATTTTAATGTTTCAGAGACTTTTTCAGTTCCCCGAGTAGGTACTGCTGCAGACGATAGTACGACCAAATCTGCTTCTAATACTAAATGTCTATTACCTGACATATCTTCGACCAAACATTGGAGATTTTTTGTAATAGGGTCTTCTTCTACTCTTGCTACTTTGCCTTTTATGAACGAAATACCGGATTCTCTAGCTCTTCTATAATATTCTTCATAATCTTTTCCTGCAGCTCTGATATCGATAAAACAGATAGCAACTTCAATGTCTGGATATTCAGCTTTTAGTAATTTAGCATTTTTCATTGCGACCAAGCAACATACTGCTGAACAATATGCATTATGGTGGCAATCTCTAGAACCTACGCATTGGATCATTACTACTCTTCTAGGTGTTTTATTATCCGAAGGACGGATTACATGACTGCCAGTAGGACCATTAGGAGCCAATAATCGTTCCAATTCCAATTGATTTATGACATTTTTATATTCACCATAACCATATTGGTCGCTTGTATAGATGTCCCAACCTGTTGCAACAATTATTAGACCAATATCGAGTTCAATTTCTTCAGGTTCTTGTGAAAAATCGATAGAATTCACATCACAAGCATCAACACAATTATAGCATTTAATGCACTTGTCAATATTGATATCATAAATTGTTGGGACAGCTTGAGCAAAGGCAAGGTCAATTGCTTTTCGTGGTGAGAAGCCTTGGTTAAACCAGTTTGGATATGATATTGGACAAACATCTCTGCAAGCGCCACATCCGGTACATGCATTTGGTCCGGTCTCTTTTATATATCTTGGTTTTTTCTCAACAATTATTTTGAAATTACCGATAAAACCCGAAGCACTTTTAACTTCAGCATGGGATATAATGTGAATTTTTGGATGTCTAGCAGCTTCAAGCATTTTTGGGCCGAGAATTCATATACTACAGTCATCAGTGGGGAATACCCGGTCCATCATTGCCATTTTACCACCGATTGTTGTTTCTTTTTCTACGATGTAGACATCATATCCAGTATTTGCAATATCTAAAGCTGCGCTGAGACCGGCAACACCACCACCAACTATTAGCACTGTTGGAGTAATGTTCACGATCTTAGTAGGTACGGGTTCTAATATAGCAGCTCGTTTAGCTGCTGCCTTAAGTAATTCTTTGGCTTGTTCAGTTGCAAGTTCAGGTTCATTCATGTGGACAAATGCTACGTGTTCTCTAATATTAGTAAATTCAAGATATCTAGGTTGTAATCCGGCGTCCTTTAAGACCGAATGAAATACTGGTTCATGGGTTCGAGGTGTACAAGCGGCAACAATAACCCGATTTAAATTGTTTTCTTTTATTTTTTCAGCAATAAATGCTGCACCAGGTTCTGTGCACATGGAAAGGTATTCTTCGGAGCATACTACATTAGGAAGTGTTTTAGCATATTTAACGCATTCGGGGACATCAATTACGCCAGCAATATTAATACCTCATCGACATACAAATACACCGATCCTTGGTTCCTCAGTTTCTTCTGTTTTTAGACCACTTTTTGCGGCTTTTTCTGCTTGAGTCATATTATAATCTTCCATACTACGTTCTGATCAATAACGAATTTGCTACTGATTTTCTATTTTTTTCCTATGCAATAGACAAAAGAATCTCTTTTATGAGATCTTTTTATTAATGTTTATGATAAGAAACACTAAAGG
>SUPR01000083.1 GCA_005191425.1 Candidatus Helarchaeota ASGARD archaeon Hel_GB_B | reverse complement strand
GTTTAATTACTATATCAAATGCATCTTCCATCATTTTTTGAGCTTTTACATTCCCCTCAGGCTTGACTACTCTATCATATTCATTTTCAGCGTGAAAATCTTTATCGTTTAATTGTTTAATAAAGTATGCGATAGATATCAAAATATCTAAAGGTTCAAATCCGGTAATAATTGTAGGCATACGGTAAGCTTTTGAAAATTGGTCAAATGGCTTAATTCCAATGATTGTAGCCACATGTCCAGGACAAATAAAACCATCAATTTCAAGGTCTCCAAGTCCAAGTAGAAGTTCCATAACTGGTGGAATAGTACGGAGTGAACATAAAACACTAAAATTTGGTGGTGGGCCTGCCAAAATTTCTCTAGCGATACTTGGGGCTGTTGTTTCAAATCCAACCGCAAAAAATACTATTTCCTTGTTTGGGTTATCTTTAGCAATTTCAATAGCTTCATTAGGGCCATAAACTGTCCTTATATCCCCACCTTTTGCTTTTTCTTTTTCAAGGGACGAAGTAGTAGATGGTACTCTTATCATATCTCCAAAAGTAGTGATAGTAACACCTTTTTGGGCTAAATAAATAGCTTCGTCAATATCATGAGATGGGCAGACACAAACTGGACAACCTGGCCCAGAAATTAAACCAATATTTTTTGGTAAAATAGACCTGATTCCAGATGAATTTATTACTTGTTCATGTGTTCCGCAGACATGTGTCATTTTGATTTCTCTATTATGCGAATTCATTTTTATGTATTTAATAATCTTATTAACAAAGTTTTTATCCTTCATTTTATGCTGAATATTTGGTAGTTCCATAATTAGTTCAATGTTATTGGTTTAAAATAAATATTGTTTTATCTAAGAGTTATTAAAAAATACAAATTAATACCATGGACATTAAAATTAGTCAATTAAAACTATAAAACCAGTAATAAAATTTGAAATTAAAATAAAGTTTTGGTCGTCCAAATAATAGTTTATGGTCTAAATAATTTTTAATAAATCATTAATTGAGTCGACAATCATATGTGGTTTTTGAGGTGCGTTCAATGCAAGATTTAATTCCGATTTTCCAGCACCAGTTAATACCATAATTGTTTTAATCCCTGCATTTAATCCGGCAGAAATGTCTGTAGTAAATCTATCTCCAATAATTACTGTATTACCCGGTGAAACTTGTTCTTTATTAAGGATTTGATTAATAGTTATTGGGTTTGGTTTGCCGATAGTAATATATGGCTTTTTTCCAGAGCAAGTGGTTAAAGCTGACACCATAGACCCTGCACCTGGTAGTATTCCATTATCAGACGGTAAATTTGGGTCGTCATTAGATGCAATAAACATGGCGCCCTTCAAAATGTAATTAAGAGCAAAAGCTAATTTATTATAATGTAGTTCCCTATCAAGTCCGACCACAACAAAATCTACGGTCTCAGGTAATTCATTTTGACTATATTTATTTACGGGGAAAATATCTACTTTTTCCAGCTCTTCTAATAGTCCGACCTCACCGATTACATAGGCATTTTTGTTGCTCCCAAAATTTTGTGAGAGGTAGTATGCTGAAGCATATGCACTGGTCATAATATTTTCAACATCTAATTTAATACCAATTTTTAGGAGTTTATCATGGTACATTTCTCTAGTTAATGTAGAATTGTTTGTAAGGGCGTAAATTATTTTATTCTTTTTGTTTAATGCCGCTAGGACATCGGTAGCACCTTTTATGACCTTTTTTCCTTCATATACCACTCCATCAAGGTCAAAAATAAATAATTTAAACTGATCAAGTACAGACGACATAATTATCTATTTCAATAAAAATTAGGCCCATATTTTAATGATATGGAAATTAATAAAACATACTACCTAATTTAAATTTTTTTAATAGAGTTCAATTTTTCAATAGTTAAAAGGTAATTATAAAGTAATTTGATAAGTCTAGATTGCTCATCAAGGTCTGTTTCACTTTTTATTAAATTAGTTACTGTCATAACTTTAGAATAGAGGATATCATTGGTCTCTGACAATAGAGACATCTTATTATAAGTATCAAGTTCTTGATCATCTTTAAGTAATACAACTTTTCTCTGACAATTGCCGCAATAAATATCTTGATTTTTTAATCTAAATAAAGGAGACCCACACTTAGGACAGATGAGATCCAGCATAGTATTTCCGTCTTTAAGGAGTTCTGCCATCCTTTTGATATTATTTTGGTCCAATTTCTTACTGGGTTCAGACATATAAATTCACTAAATAAACCACATTACAATTAAAAACAATATTAAATATCTTATTTAATCATAATTAAAAAGAATATAAAAAAGTGTTTAAATATGTTGAATGTAAAGATTAGAGGAATATATTCCACAGCATTAACAAAAATAATGCTAGAAAATAATTTACGGATAACATATCCGACTAATATAATAAAATCGCGTTTTGAATTGGAATCAAATTATGAAGTTCCGGACATAGAGATATTTGATAATATAAATGACCGGCAAGGAGTGGTCGTTTTAGGTAAAGAAAAAGGACTGAAGATAGTAAAAGAAATTTTAAGGAATGAATTCGAAGATTCTATCATCCGAGAATCTGATTCGGGTTGGAATTCTATTTGTAGAGGAAAAGTGATTAAGGTATATCATGAAACAAGGAGTGCTATTTTAGAGTTTAATCTCCCAAAAGGAAATTTTCAAGGAGTATTGGACAATAATATACATAAAGTAGGGGATACCTTAGTAGTTTCAGTTAAATTCCCGAATTTTAGCTATATAAGAGCCAGATTATCACCAAATATTACAATAGCAGGAGACCATATAATTTTAATCGAATCAAATATGCCAAGAATTTCAAGAAAAATCTTAGATATTAATAAAAGGACTGAATTACTTGAAATTTCAAAAAATTTCAGTTTAATTTCTGATAATTGGAACATACTGTGGCGGACAAGTGCTGAACACGCGAAAAGAGAGGAATTAGAGGAAGAATTAATTGAATTAAATAAAATATTGGAGGATATATTAAATAAAAAAGATAATGAAGCGGAAATTCTCCTTTATAAAGGATTACCTGGCTTTTATATTGAATTTCCGTATTCATCAAAAGAAAAATTAGACGAAATACGCGATACTGTTCTAGATACAATCCCGAAACATCATTTTATTAAATCGATGGGCAACGAATTCTCAAATTTAGTCGATTTCGCTGAATTATTACTTAAAAGAAGTGCTGACAATAAAGAAAACATTAAAAATGTATTTGAAGAGTTCCTAAGTAATAATTTACTTAAAAAAGGTAAAGTTTCAATAGACCACGTTAAGTTAGACGGACGTATTTTTCATTTAACTCCTGGACTAATCTCTGAAATTAATGAAGACGAAAATAGCTTTACAATTACGCGATATTTTAAGGGCAATACAAATAAAATTTATGATGGACTTCGAGTACCAATTGAACAAGGAGATTATGGAAAAACCGAAATGAAATTAGGAGAATATTATTATAAAACCACATATTTTAACAGAAAAAATGAAGTAAAAGGCATTTATTATAATATAAATACTCCTATTGAAATGTACCAAAATACTATTCGATATGTTGATTTAGAAATTGATGTAGTTAATATGCCTGATGGCAAAATTAGAGTTGAAGATAAAGAATTACTCGATAGCTTTTATATAAACGGGTATATAAGTCTATCATTAAAAGAGCTTGCTACAAAAATCGTTAGAAAAATCGTTGAAAATATTAAATCTTGATACATCTTAATTTTCGACATAATGTCTATACTTTTTTATTTTAAGAAAATAATTTAATACACTTGTATAAAATCATATTTAGATATTTACTCTTAATTTTTGATGAAAGTGCACTTTTTATGAGTACTCCAATGTTAAGACAATATGAAGCTATTAAGAAGGAATACAACGACTCAGTATTATTATTTAGAGTCGGCGATTTTTATGAATGTTATAACGAAGATGCAAAAATATTAGCAGAAAGTTGCAAGATTGTACTGACAGCTAAAGATTATGGGAGTTTAAAGGTACCAATGAGCGGTGTGCCTTATCATAGTGTTAATAAATATATAAAAATGTTGATCGATAATGGGCACAAAGTAGCTATTTGTGACCAAATAGAAGATGCAAGTAAAAAATCCGGCCCAGTAGTGCAAAGAGAAGTCACTAAAGTGATCACACCTGGCACAATAACTGACCTAATGATGCTAGACGACCAAGAGAATAACTATCTAATAGCAATAACACGGTCTAAATTAGTGTTCGGATTGGCTTTTGTAGATGTTTCAACTGGTGAATTTTTTGGTACAATGGTAAAAGGCGATACAGAAGAGGACTCGATTGGAAAATTGATATCCGAAATAGTCCGTTTTAATCCTACAGAATGTATCCTCCCTCAATCGATAAATAAAGATGAAGAATTAATAAATAAATTAAAAAAATATACTTCAATGACTATATATCCACGAGAAGATTATATATTTGATCTAGAAAATGCAAGAAATGCTCTTTTGGAACATTTTGGTCTGTTAAACCTACACGGATTTGGGTGTGAAGATAAACCGTTAATAATCAAGAGTGCTGGCGCTATTATTCTATATCTACAAGAAATTCAAAAATTGAAAGAAAATAATATCAAGAAATTCAGTATTTATAACCAGGAAGATTTTTTAGTAATTGATGCTGCATCACAAAGAAATTTAGAACTAGTTAGAAACATAATGAACGATACTACTGAGGGGACTTTACTCTCTATTTTAAATAAAACAATAACTCCAATGGGGAGTAGAAAATTAAAACGTTGGTTAAAACAACCTCTACTAGATATTAACATGATTAAATATAGACAGTTAATGATTGAAATTTTTAAAGAAGATTTAATATTAAGACAAGATATTAGGACGTGTTTAAAAGAAATCTCTGATATTGAACGACTTATAGGAAAAATAAGTCATGGATCTGCCAATGCCAAAGATTTAATTTCTTTAAGGAATTCAATTGAAAAAGTCCCTGAAATTGATAAGATATTAAGTGAAAAAACTGAGGAACTAAAGGACTTTTTTAATAATGACCTAATTGAAAAAGTATTAGAGGTCGCCGAATTAATCAGGAAATCTATAAAAGATGACCCATCTAATACCCTACATGATGGTGGAATTATTAAGAGAGGATATAACAGTAAATTAGATGAACTTATAAAAATAAAGGACGAAGGTAAAAACTTTTTAATTAAATTGGAAAATAATGAAAGAATAAGGACTGGAATAAAATCTCTCAAGGTAAAATATAATAAAATTTTTGGATATTTTATAGAAGTTACCAAACCAAATTTACATTTGGTACCTAAAAATTATATTAAAAAACAAACTTTAGTTAATTCAGAACGATTTTTTACTGAGGAACTAAAATCTTGGGAGGAAAAAATACTTAATGCTGAAGAACAAGTCAATGAGCTTGAATATGAACTATTTTTAAAGATTTTGGGGGAAATAAAAAAATACATTCTACCCATCCAAGCCATTTCAGATTTAATTTCCGAAATTGATATTTATACCTCTCTTGCTGAAGTAGCAGTTTTATATAATTATATTAAACCAGAAGTAAATAATTCATATAAAATTTGGATTAAAAATGGTAGACACCCCGTCCTCGATGTTATACTGGGTAATAAATTCATTCCAAATGATGTATTAATAGATGATAATCAGAACCAATTATTAATTATAACTGGCCCTAATATGGCTGGAAAATCTACTTATTTAAGGCAAGTTGCTCAAATTGTTATATTGGCACAAATGGGGTCTTTTATTCCGGCTGAAAAAGCTGAAATTGGAATTGTAGACCAAATTTTTGTTCGTGTAGGTGCATATGACAATATAGTATTACAGCAATCGACATTTTTAGTCGAAATGAACGAAACCGCAAATATTTTGAATAATGCAACAAAAAACAGTCTAATTATTCTGGATGAAATTGGTAGGGGAACCGCTACATTTGATGGACTGAGTATTGCATGGGCAGTAGTAGAATATATTGTAAAAACTATTGGAGCTAGGACATTGTTCGCCACTCATTACCATCAATTAAATGAATTAACTAAATATTTTGATAATATCAAAAATTATAATATTTTGGTAAAGAGAAAAGATAACGACATCATTTTTCTCTATCAAATTACTCCTGGAGGTTGCGATAAGTCCTACGGAATAGAAGTAGCAAAGTTAGCTGGACTTCCTCATAAAGTTATTATGCGAGCTTCCGAAATACTCGAGTCCTTAGAAAGCGGGCATGAAATTACTGTTCAGACTGAAAACAATTTCACCCCAAAAAAGAATAAACGAAAAAAAATAGTCCAATTAACCTTTACTCCTAAAATTGAAGATAAAAAGGAAATACATCACAAATATGAAAAAGAAATTATTGAAGATTTAAAAAACTTGGATATTCATAATATGTCCCCAATTAACGCTTTAAATAAATTATTCGAACTCCAGAAAAAGATTAAGAACTGGGAGTAGATATTAATGGTCGATGCTGTTTTAGAGCCAGAAATTAAAATTTTAGATGAAAAATTAATAAACCAAATAGCTGCAGGTGAAGTAATAGAACGACCCGCTTCTGTGGTTAAAGAATTGATAGAAAATTCGATAGATGCAAAAGCCACAAAAATCGAAATTATAATTTTAGATGGCGGGCTTAAAGAAATTACTGTAATTGATAATGGACACGGTATGAGTAAAAAAAATGCTCAACTAGCTTTTGAGAGCCACTCTACAAGTAAAATTAGAAGTTTTGATGACTTAATGATGGTAAGAACTTTTGGCTTTAGAGGAGAGGCACTCGCCAGTATTGCAGTCGTCTCCAACATTGAGCTGAAAACAAGGACTAAAAATTCTACCACGGGTACTTTAATAACTATCAACGGTGGAAAAATTTTAAAGATTTCTGAAATTGGATGTCCTGAAGGTACTTCCATAAGTGTAAAAAATCTGTTCTACAATGTACCTGTCCGAAAAAAATATTTGAAATCTCTTAATACTGAATTGGGACACATAATTGAAACTGTCTCGTTAATTGCATTTGCAAACCCTGCAATATCATTTAAGCTAACTCATAATGGACGAGAAATTCTAAATTTACCAGGTACCGGTAAACTATTAGATAACATCGCTAGGCGCTACGGAGTTGACGTTGCAAAAAATATGTTAAAAATTGATTTTCAAAATGACTGGATTAAAATTACCGGATATACCTCTAATTTACAAGAAATTAGGGCAAGTAAATATTATATCACAATAATTGTCAATAATAGAGTGATCAAAAATCCAATAATAATGAATGCAATTCTTGACGCTTACAGGACTTTATTGATGCGAAATAAATATCCAATTACCATTTTAAATATAATTATTGATCCAAAACTTGTAGATGTAAATATCCACCCCACAAAAAAGGAAGTTCGGTTTATTAATGAAGATGATATTTATGATGTAGTTCAAATTGCAGTAAAAAATGTACTTGATAATATTAAACAAGTAAGAGAAATTAAATTAGAACCTGTAAATAAGTTGGAATTAAGTGAATTTAAAAAGAATATTCGACACACTGATAAAAATACTATTCCAACTTTAAAGCACCAGAAAAAACAAAAGTTATTAGTAGATAATGTCAAAATAACAGGTAATTATAAGCAAAAACCCGATCTTATATCAAAACCCGATAAAACAAAAAAATTACCTCCAATGGAATATATTGGACAACTATTTAAAACATATTTACTTTTCTCAGATGAAGAAAACTTTTATTTAATTGACCAGCATGCCGCTCATGAGCGAATTAGATTAGAGCAATTATTAAAAGCAAATAGCTCTAAACCAATTAGAACTCAAAAATTAATTTCACCTATTAAAATCGATTTATTACCTGGTGAATTAATCGATATTAAAAAAATAATTCCATTATTATCTGATTATGGGTTTGAAATCTCACATTTTGGGGGGACAACTTTTATAGTTAAAGGAATCCCTATCATCTTTAAAAAAATATTAACAATGGACGAAATTAAAGATTTATTGGACGAACTTATCCATATTAAAGGAAAATTATCTTTAAAAGATTTAAGAAATAAAATTGTAAATTTGTTGTCATGTAAAGGTGCTATAAAAGCAAATACTGTTTTATCAGATGAAAGAGCGATAAATTTGGTGAAAGAACTCAGTTTTTGCCAAAATCCATTTAGTTGTTGTCATGGAAGACCGACAATTATTTCTTTTTCAAAAAATGAGATTGAAAAAAAGTTTAAAAGAACCTAATGCTTTTGTTTAAATGCATAAAAGAGCAATAAAAAAAGCGGGGATGTCCGAGTTGGCCAAAGGAACTGGGCTCAGGCTCCCTATTATAGTGCATATAATTGGTTTGAGATACCCAGTGGCGTAGATATGAATCAAATCATAGCGCTAGCCTGCGTGGGTTCGAAAGAGAAAATCCGAAAATCCCACTCCCCGCACTTTTTAATTTTTCTTTCTCTAATATGTTTTCTTTCTAAATATCTCTCAACATTTTAGCAAGTATTCTTGGAATATCTGAATATTTAGATACTTTAATAAACCTACCTCTCCCTTTTCTAGCCAAATCCTCACAAATTCTTAGACCCCACTTCTCTTTACGGCTTGGGATTGCAATTACATGTAATTTTGGATATTTTAATGCCCATTTTCGGGGATCTCCTCCCTTATTATAATTCCCATCTGTTATTAAAATCGCCCATTTTTCGCGTCTTTTTAACTTTAAAAGCTCCTTTAAGCCCAATTTAAGAGCTGCAGTTATATTCGTATAACCAATAGCTTCTGATTCAAGTATTTGGTCAATGATTTCTTCAGTATTTTTTTTATCATTAAAACCTGTAAGAGTTTTTGCTTGAGTATTAAAGGTTATTATACTATATTCATCTTCGCGCATTGTATAAGCTAAAACGCTTGCTGTTAGAGCTGCATTGATAATTTTTTCATAATGCATACTTCCACTTGTGTCAATAATTACAAGTCCTATTTTCCGTTTTTTCTCCCTGAAAATTCCCACGATATCTTCGTAAGTAATATTAAAGCCTTTTTCTAAGAATATTTCAAGGGTATCTTCTAGGTCAAATTCAAGTCCGTGGTCGTATTGTACCTTTTTCGGGATTTCTCCTTTTAGCCATTTAGCAGCAATTTTCAGGGACAAGTGTAATATTGAAGACCTGGCTAACCTTCTATAAAGTTTTTTAAATTTTGGCTCAAGATAATTTCTGATCAAGAAAAAAATTTCTGGTGCATTTGACTCTTCATTAGTAGACCTCCTATCTAATAATTTTACTGCTTCATCTGTTTGAAGAGCTTCAGCTACCACCATTCTATTTATATGTGCAAATCCTTCTAATGCTGCTTTATTTTGATATTTTATAGCTACATCTGTTAATCTCCTAAGTTCATCTCTATTCAATGCAGCTTCTTTAAGAAGTTTTTCAAATTGATCTGCATTATTCCATTTTCTCTTAATTTCGGCTTCAATTATTTTTTTTAACGGAAACTCACCCATAAGACGTATTCGTTCGTCAACTAAAAAATTGTCATTAGGCACATTACCTAACTCATCCAAATTCAAGGGTTTTCAGAATTTATAACTCGAGAAACGATATTACTGATAATTGACTCAATGGGTAACTCTATACCATCTTCCAAATCAACCTTTGGAGCCAAACTCATTATAGCAACTTCATTCCAATCTGAAGAACTAATCTTACCCCCGTTTAATATGTTTTTTAAAATAGAAACAATGTCAATTGCGCCTCTGACTGATGATCCTCTTCGTAATTGTGGACTTTCTCTTGTCATCCGTACTATTTTGACTGCTTTTTCTAAAACATCTTGTTGATCAAAATTAGTTTTTAATTTGGTTATTTCAACTTCTTCTCTAAATGACTGATAGTCCAATTTAATCCACACAAACCGGTCTTTTAAAGCCTCACCCAAGAGTCCAACGCCTACATGCTCACTTGGGTTTTGTGTTGCAATGACTGTAAAGCCCTCTTTTGCAATTATTTGCCCCAATTTTGGTATATGTAATATTCCTTCATCTAAAGAAGATAATAATACATTTTGCGTCCTTTCAGGTAATCGATTTAATTCATTAATAAACAAAATCCCACCATTTTTCATGGCACTTGTTAAAGGCCCATCAAAAAAGCTATTTGGTGTATATCCATCTTTTAAGACCAGTGGAGGATCAAAATGTCCTACTAATTTTGCTTCTGTAAATCGTTCATCTCCATCAATACGATAAAAATTTTGGTCAAAAAAATTAGCAAGAGCTTTAGATAATGTTGTTTTTCCAACTCCAACTTCTCCTTCAATTAATATATGTTTTCCAGCCAATCTTGCAAGAATCGCCTGCCGTATCTCTTTTTCTCTTCCAATTATCTGGAATTTATTCCGAAATTCTTCTGTCATATCATCAATATTTTTCGTCTTCATAATTATTCCTTTATATATAGACTAATTTATTATTAAATTTGTTTCAAAAAAACAGATTTTATTAACACGAGCAAAATTATTTCCATTCTAACAACATGAACAGCTATATTGCGGTTAATAAACTTCAAACTCAATTTTATAATAATTAAAAAATTAAATTTGTCTTAAATAATTTAAAAATAAAAAGAATGGATGACGCCGGGAATGAGATTCGAACTCATGAGGTTTCATCCAATAATATCTAATGATATTTTGACAGATGACCAACAGGTCTCGAGCCTGTCGCCGTTTAACTTTAGATATAATAATACCTAATACCGCTTGGCTATCCCGGCATTTTTTATTATCTAAATCAATTAATCGTTTTTAAATTTTATTAAATTATTTTGGTACAATGTGGTAAAATATTACATCAATCATTCCAATATTTTTCAAATAACTTAAAATTTCTTTTGACGTCTTTAAGTCTATTTGTAATGCATAAAAAAGATATGCCAAATTTGGAGTTATTCCATTTTTCATACAGACTGATATTACCTTTTTTGAGATTTCGCCCATTCGTTGTTTTTCGTTTTGGTCCATTTTTTTGATATCAATTTTCACAGGTTTTTCTATAATTCGTAATAACCTTCTATATTGGTCAAGTGGAAGTTCTAATGTATCAAGGTCATTCTCACTAACTGGTCGGTTATTATCTATCTCAAATTTAAAAATCTTTTTAATTTGTGATTCTAATTCAGACCGAATTTTAAATTTATCTGCAATATCCTTGATTTTTTTAAGTATATCAATTCTTGTTTTGTCCCAAAGTTCCTTATAATTCTTTATTGACATATTTAATGTTGGGTTCGCTGTTTCAAGTGCCTTATTCGTTAATGAAATTACTTTTATATCTTCTTGTTCAATATCCTTATTTGCTCTTGCTAGCATTGTCTTGAACTTTTTTCTTGCATTAAAAATTTCTCCATCTTCAATTAAAAAAAGAGCCTCATTATATACATCGTCCATATCTATTAATATATTGTTTAAATTCTTAATTGACTGATTTACTTTGCTTTTATAATTTTCAAATTCATCAATAACTGGTTTTCTGATTTCTCGTTCTTCTTGAGATATAACTCCCAATTGTATTAGCTTGGTCTTCTTTTTAATGACATGATAATCATCAATTTTGTTTAAGATATAGATTTCTAAAATAATAATTATTGGGACGACAATTATTAACGAATACCATGATAAATAATTCCAAATTAAAAAAATTAACAAAATACCTAATCCAAAGATCCCTATTGTTGCTAAAGTCTCTATAATTCTTATATCCATAGAATATTCCTTTAAAATTTTTTTATTTGATTGTTCTATTTTTTATTTGACATTATATATTTTAAATGATTGTTTAAATTAAATTAATTAATTGAAAATTTTAAGGTTATTGAAGTTTGATAATACTATTTAGAATGGCGATATAAGATTGAAACTAATTAAAAATTTAGAAAAACTGATATCTAATGGTGGAACATTGAAAAATAAAAAGGGAAGAGAATTAGTACTAAAAACAATGGAGGAAGCCATTAAATCTGTTTTACCAAGAAATTTAATTAAAAAAAATATTATTATTAAAGACCAAACGCTAATTATTGGTAATAATTATATTAATATAGATTTGAATAAGGTCTCCAACATTTATTTAATAGGTGGCGGAAAAGCAAGTAAAGAAATGGCATTAGGGCTTCTGGATATTTTAAATGATAGAATTAATGCTGGGGTAATCAATATTCCAAGGGGCTCTCAGACCAATGATTTAACAGATAAAAAAATTAAATTTATAGAAACTGGCCACCCAATTCCGACAAAAGAAGGGATGAACGGAGTATTAAAAATGTTGGAAATTGTCGAAAAGGCTAAAAGCGACGACCTTATTTTCTGTTTAATATCTGGTGGTGGGTCTGCGTTAATGCCACTTCCAGCAAATGGTATTACAATAAATGACTTAAAAATTATGAACAAGATACTTTTAGGGGCTGGTATGCCTATTAATGAAATAAATGTTCTCCGTAAGCATTGCTCCAAAGTTAAAGGTGGTCAACTAGTCATGAAAAACAAGGCAATGTTTATTACTCTTATTATTTCTGACGTATTAAATGACCCTCTTGATATAATAGCCTCTGGCCCATCAGTACCGGACGAGAGCACATTTTTTGAAGCAATGAATATAATTAAAAAATACAATCTAGAAAATAAACTCCCCAAATCAATTTTAAATTTTATAAAGGATGGGCTTGATGGAAAGGCATTGGAAACCCCAAAGAAAAGTGACCTCATTTTTAAAAACGTAAAAAATTATGTTTTAGGAAATTTAAACATAGCATGTGAATCCGCCTTAAATTATGCAAAAAAGTACGGAATTCCATGTAAAAGAATTTCCTCTTCAATTGAAGGCGAAGCGTCCCAAGTCGGTATAAATTTAATAAATGAACTATCTCTAAATAAAAGACCAATTGTGCTTATTGGTGGTGGTGAAACGACAGTAACATTGAAAGGTAGGGGAAAAGGTGGCCGGAACCAAGAATTAATTTTGTCTGCGATTAGAAAAATAGAAAATGAAGGTATAATTATTGGCGCAATTGGGACTGATGGTATTGATGGGAATTCTGACGCAGCTGGGGCTATTGCCGATTCGTCCATTGCTGAAAAGGCAAAAATTTCAAGTTTAGATATTAATAAATTCTTAATAAATAATGATTCATATAATTTTTTTAAGAAAATTGGTGATGGATTAATATTTACAGGCTATACTGGGACGAACGTAAATGATTTATACATTCTAGTAGCGCTGTAAATTAAAACTTCTTTAATTTAATTGAATAATTTGATATATCTATTATTGGGACTATTCCTGGGGTCGGCTTTATCCCTAAACTCTGTTGATATTCTGTTTCAGCTTGAAAAGTCCCACAATTTATTAAATTAACTCCTTTATATTTCGCTGTCCTTGTCACATGAGTGTGTCCGCAGAGAAATAAATCTGGGACATCTCTTATGACCAGCCAGTCATATGGTTCGGGCGAAATCCCCACTTTTTTCCCGTATATTGGTGCTAAATGTCTTGATTTTAATAATTCGATCATTGCTAATTCATTTGTAGAATAACTCATTTTAGGTATTGATAGGACTATGTCGTCAATTCCTTCTCCGTGGTACATTAATGTCTTCATACCATGTACCTTAAAAAATGATGGATTTCCTAGCATAATTGTATTTTCTAAGTCATATAATGGTCTTGCATATGACCTTGGAATCGCTTCTTGAGGTAATGCTTTCCGTACTGCGTCATGTGCACCACCTGGAATTATTATAATACTAATATGTTCCGGAATTTGACTTAAATATTCGGCCGCAAGTTCATATTGCCCTTTAATGTCAACAATAGATAAATTCTTTTCATGTTCTGGATAAACCCCCACACCATCAATTAAATCTCCAGCTATCAAGACATATTTAACTCTACGGGCTAATTCCCTCTGTTTTTCTGATCCAACTTTACCTTGTAACCATTCAATAAAATTAATAAAATTATCAGCCATAAATTTCTTACTTCCAAAATGAAGGTCTGAAATTAAAGCCGCACATATTGGGTCCGAAATCCCACTAAAATGTTGTTTTTCCGGGATGTCCGGGAAATAAATGTTTTCTGCAATAATTTGACCGTTTTTTAATACTCCTTCAACACAAATAACTTGGTCCAGCATTATGCAACTACCGATAATACTTAAATTTTCAACTGAACCTGGTATAAAAACTCGGATAGTCCCATGTAAATCCTCTAATTCAATAGAATAATTATATATCCCTTTATTTACTTTATCTTCACTTTCTTTTTTGTCTTTTACCATCCCAATTACTTTAACCTTGTCCGTATAATTAAAAACTTGGTCAATAGTTATAGCCCCTTTAGAATCTGGCCGTTTTTGAAGTAAATTTTGTAGTGCCATAAATCGATCAAGAAAATACTTATGGACATTATTGATTTCTCCTGTCCCAATTAAGTTCCCAGTTGGGTCGATCATTATTTCAATTATTGGTTCCACATCTTTAGCTTTAAATTTTGATACCTTTTTACTGCTAAGATGTCTATCTTTTACTTCGTCCTTTTTATTTTCCCTTATTTGTTGGGCTTGAGATACCTCCAAACTTTTTTTTGTTTGTAAATTTCTATCTGTCTGTTCAAGTAGGAACTCCTTGGTAATGACTAATGGTCTTTCAGCAAGTGATTTGGCGCGATAGATTGCGCTCTTTATAAGGTTCTCTCTATTTTTTGAATTTTCATTTCTCAAATAAATCAATGTTTCAGGCGTAATTACAAACCCATTTTCTAAGAAAAAATCAACAATTTTATCATCGACCATTGAATTTGACCACTTAATCACTTGAATTAGTAAAATTAATGATAACCTAAATACACTCTAAAAATTAATATCTATAATTATATTGATTAATGATATTTATTAGTCTGTTGATTTTACTTTTTTAGACACTTAGG
>SUPR01000082.1 GCA_005191425.1 Candidatus Helarchaeota ASGARD archaeon Hel_GB_B | reverse complement strand
AACTTTTAAAGCGAAATCATAGCGATTAATACATTCCGAGCCACACATATGATATAATCCCATTAATTTTTTATTAATAGCCATTAAAATTGCTTGAGCTAAATTATCAGCTAGAGTAGGAGTATTCCATTGTGAGTTAGTGATTTGTATATTTTCATTACTTTTTAATTTATTATATATCCACGCAACATAATTAAAATTATTTGGGTCTAAATTCCACCCAAAAAGGACACTTGTCCTTACAATTAAATTATCAATATCAATTCTTTTTACTTCTAATTCACCATTTAATTTGGTCTTACCATAATTACTGAGTGGATTTGGCTGGTCATTTTCATTATATAGTTTTTTCTTTCCATCAAATACAAAATCTGTAGATATATAAATCAATTGAGAACCAATTTTTTTAGCTGCAGTAGCCACATTTTTAGGGCCAATAACATTGACTTTGTAACTTAATTCTTTATTTATTTCACATTGATCAACATTTGTCATAGCTGCTGTAAGAATAACCCATTCAGGATTAAGTTCAGAAATCTTTTTATTTGTAATGGTTGGGTCTGTAATATCTATGTTGAAGTATTTTTCTTTAGGTAAAAATTCAAAATAATTTATGTCTCCTAAGAGGACATCAAATTGTTTTCGACCATATTCAAAGATTTTTTGGCCTAATAATCCAGCAGCACCTATAACTAAAATCTTCTTCATTTTGACCGCAAATTTTATTTGTTAAGTGAATTTTTTACCCATTTTTGGTTTGATATATACCAGTTAATAGTTTGTTCTAATCCAGATCGAAAACTATATTCTGGTTTCCAGTTTAATTCTTTTCTAATTTTAGTAGAATCAAGTGCATATCGTTTATCATGAGCAGGTCTGTCTTTGACAAATTTAATTAAGCTCTCTGGTTTTCCCATTATTTCTAGGATAAGTTTAACGAGCTCTATATTTCGGTATTCATTGTTGGTACCTATATTATATATTTCTCCATTTTTTCCTTTTTCAAGGACTGTTAAAATTCCCGAACAATGGTCAATAACGTAAATCCATTCACGTATATTACTCCCATCTCCATATACGGGAATGGGCATATTATTTAATGCACTATTAATTATAACCGGAATAAATTTTTCAGGGTATTGATAAGGTCCAAAATTATTTGAGCATCTGGTAATATTAACCGGTATTCCATAAGTCTTATGATATGCTCTTACAATTAAATCAGCTGCAGCTTTACTGGCAGAATAAGGGCTATTTGGGAGTAATCGGCTATTTTCAGAAAAAAATCCTTCTGGACCTAAAGTCCCGTATACTTCATCTGTTGAAATCTGAATATATTTTTTAATATCAAAAATTCTTGCAGCTTCTAACAAGGATTGTGTGCCCTCAATATTTGTTTTTATAAAAATCTCTGGGTCTATAATTGATCTATCAACGTGTGATTCAGCAGCAAAATTAATAATATAATCGACATCGCTCATAATTGATCTTAATAAATCAAAATCTAAAATATTTCCTTTAATAAATTTATATTGACTAATATCTTTAATATCTTTTAAATTTTCTAAATTACCTGCATATGTCAATAGGTCCAGATTAATAACACTATAATCATTTCTTTCATCCAATAAATAATGAATAAAATTAGAACCTATAAATCCTGCACCACCAGTAATTAATATTTTCATTATTTATCCATCTCGTCTAGACCAATCATAAGGAATTTCATTGCCATGAGGAGGAATTCGATATTCATCAGGATTTTCATAATTGTATAATTCAGTAGGGCAATTTACGACAATCGCTTCTGTTTCTGAAATACACTTAAAACCGTGATAAACTTCTGGTGGAATATGGACTAAAATTGGATTATATATCCCTGCAAAAAACTCATTTATTTCACCTTTAGTTGGTGAATTTTCTCTAGGATCATATAATACGATTTTCATCATTCCATAAATCACTGCCATATTATCCCATTGTTTCTTATGATAGTGCCATGCTTTAACAACTCCTGGATATGCTGTAGTAATATAAACTTGCCCAAATTTAATAAAAAAATCCTTATCATCTGATCTTAAAATTTCAGCTAATCTACCGCGTTCATCGGGTATAACCTTTAACTTTTTAATTTTAACTCCATCAATCATTTTAACCATTTTTCTAAAAGATAATTTCATTAAATTCCTTTATTAAATATTTTCTTAAAATCTAAATTCGGATATTACGGTATTTTCAATATTATTCAAGAAAAATTTTTTATAAACTTTTTCATTACCCATAAAAATAGAAGATATTTGATATTATCTATTTTTTTAATTAAATATACTTCTAAATATGGTGCTATTATTATCAGTTTCTAAAAATTTATTGATATAACTAATTCAAACAATGACTCATATAAATCATAATTTTGTGAGAATTAATTTTTTATTTATTTAATATTGATTTATTTATAATTTATAATTCTGATTAGATTCCCAATCGCATTTCTAAAGTCGGTTAAAATGGAATTTATTGTTGAAATAATACAAAATTTAAAATTATTTAAATAAATCATTCTCTTATAAATAAATTAAATTATTCTACTTGATGATATAGATGAATAAAATAATTGAAAAAGGAATTGAAACAATTTATAGAGATACAAATAATATATTTGAAGACACAACTATTTTAGTTACTGGCGGTGCTGGTTTTTTAGGGTCTTGGCTATGTGATGTATTAATCCGCAAGAATGCAAAAGTTATATGCTTAGATAATTTCTATAGTGGTAAAGAAAGTAATATTAAACATTTGTTGGATTATGATAATTTTAAATTTATAAAACATGACATATCTCAAGAGATTTTTTTTGATGAAAAATTAGATTATATTTTTCATTTGGCAAGTAGAGCATCACCATTTGAGTTTTCCAATTATCCAATACAAATTTTAAAAGCAAATACATTGGGCACCTGGATTGTTCTAGGGATAGCAAAAAAACATAATGCAAAACTATTTTACACAAGTACAAGCGAAGTTTATGGTGATCCTGACCCAAAATATATTCCCACACCTGAAACTTATAATGGAAATGTAGACCCAAATGGTGCCAGATCTTGTTATGATGAAGCAAAAAGAGCTGGAGAGGCATATGTTAGTGCATATAAATTGCAACATAACTTAAATACTCGAATTGTAAGGATATTCAATACTTACGGTCCAAGGATACGTTCTGGATCATTATATGGACGTGTTATACCGAACTTCATAACTCAAGCATTAAGCGACCAACCAATAACTGTATTTGGGGAAGGTAATCAAACACGTTCTTTCACATATATCACCGACCAAATTACTGGGATAATAAAGTTCGCATCTACACCAGAGGCAAGAGGTGAAGTGATCAATATCGGTAGTACAAACGAAATTTCTATCCTAGAATTGGCAAAAATAATCCACAAATTAACAAACTCCAATTCTGAAATAGTATTCAAACCAATACCTCCTGGCGACCCAAAACGTAGATGTCCTGATATTACTAAAGCCAAAAAAATTCTTAATTGGGAACCAAAAATTTCTTTAGAAGAAGGATTAAAATATATGATTAATTGGGTTCGTTCAAAAAATAATGAGGTATGAATATGAAAATGAAATTTAAAATTATAAGTATCATTTTATTCTTATGTTTGATAGTCAATATCTCACAAATTCCAGAAAATGGCCATCAAATTTTAAACCATAATGTAATGACAAGAACTTTTAGCTCAAAAGAACAAGCAATTAATAATATATCTCTCGCTGAAAATGCTATTTTTAATGCTACAATCAAACTACAATATCTTGAATCAATAAACGGGATAATTACAGACCTTGTTGGACGCTTAAATTTTGCTATTAATCTTTTAAATAATGCATCTGAGATGTTAAATATGTCCAATTATAATTATTCTGTTTATTTGTCAAAGATGGCATTAGGAAATGTGACTTTGCTTATTAATGACATAAATATAAGGATCTATCAAACTAATTTATACAACCAGCAGTCAATATCTATGTTTATTATAACGGTAGTTATAGTTTCAATAAGTATTACTATTGCTGGAATATTGATATATATTTTAATTAAAAAATATAAGGAGAAAAAATTTTTAAACATGAAAATTACTCTTCCTGAAGGTGATCAATAAAAATGACTCGATTAAAGCGAGAAAATTCCGATGTTAAACAAGAAAAAATTATTCTTAGTGGTATAATTATTGCAATAGTTATTGTTTCTTCTATGATTATTTATTCCTTTTTTAATGCACAATCTGAACATTTTTCATCAATTGGACTCCTTGATGAAAATAAGACAACAAGTAATTACCCTACGACTGTTAAAAACAACACACCTTTTTATTTGTGGGTTGATATTGGAAATTATGAAGGAAAACTTAATTTATATTTAGTAAATATAACCTTAGGTAATGAAAATACTACGATAAATAAATCGCATCCCTCTACAAATACGGCTTATTTTATTAAAAAATATCTTGTTATTGTAGAAAATCAGCGTTCAAGGATGATTCATGTAAATCTCTCTATTAACATGGTCATAAATAATTCAAGATTGATTTTCGAATTATGGAAATTTAATTCGGTACTAAAAAAATTCCAATATTTAGGACTCTGGACTCAAATATGGATAAATATTACTAAATCCACTTAATTTTTAATTTCTTAGTAATTATACTTAACATATCTATTTTTCATTTAAAATTAAAAAGAAACCGAATAGTAATTTAATAAATTCCAAAAAATCTAAAACATTCTTTTATGAATCTTATTTAACAGTCTCTAGGAATTCTGACCATGTTTCTAAATTCTCTAAAGCTTGCTTTTCGTCCAACTTTTCGATGGCATATCCTGCATGAATAATAACATAATCTCCGACTTGTGCATTTTCTATTAGACTGATAACAATTTTCTTTTTAATACCTCCATAATCTGCCCATGCTCGGTTTCCCTCATCAAAAATTTCCAAAATTTTTGCAGGAGCGGCTAGACACATTTTGTAACACCAATTACTATATTAAAAAAATATTATTTAAATAATTCTAGAATGAATTGACTTTAAATTTTAAGCAATAATTCGAGGTATGATTTTCTAATTATGCTATTTTGAGATATATTTATTTTTTTTAGGATGGAAAATAAAGTTTCTCTTTTATCTGGCATGGTTTCTTTATTTTCACATAGAATTTCAAGTTCCAAAAATGCCCCTAAATGCTCTACAATATCTATTGCGGCTTTTATTTCGTCCATTTCAAATAATTCGCGGGTCTTATTTATTACAATGACTTTTTTAAATCCAATTTTCTCAAATATTTTTTTTAAATTTTTTGAATTATCAAAAGATATCTCAATTTCTTCCCGTGTTTTTGTAATTTCATCTAATTTTGGACCTTTATAACTTAAAAAAACTTCTTCTGGTGTTTCCCGAATTCTCAATGCCTCGTCAGTCTTTGCAAAATCACGAATTGGGTGTTGAAAATAAGTATCATTTTGTATTATTGATTTTTTAAAAACAAAACCAATCTTTTTTAATTCTCCAGCTATCATATTTTTATCAGCAATTGGAACTTTAAGTTCTACCTCTATCATCTATTTCATACACCAATCTTGTGATTAATTTGAACGATGTTGAAAAAATTGCATCAAAATATCAATACTCTAAGTATATGGTTGCTCGTTATTTAAAATTATTTGGGCTAGAAGAAACTTATGAATTACTTGAAGCAAATGAAAGGAAAATAAAAAAATCTATTAGAGTTAATTCATTTAATATTAAACCGCACAAATTAATCAAAAGAATGGAAGAGAATGGCTTTGAATTCAGTAAAATCGAATGGGATAAAAACGGATTTTATATCGACAAAGAACCCTACTCAATAGGTGCGACTTCAGAATATCTACAAGGCTATTATTATATTCAAAAAGCAGCATCAATGATACCCGTAAATATATTAGATATTTCCCAAAATGATATAGTCCTCGATATGTGTGCAGCTCCAGGTGGAAAATTAATCCAAGCAGCGGATATTATGAATAATAATGGTTGTATAATTGGTATTGAATATGATAAAGACCGAATTAAAAGTTTAAGGTCCAATATTTCTCGTTGTGGTATAAAAAATGCAATTTTATTTCGTATGGATGCAGCAAAATTTCCCGAATTTAATTATAAAGTCGATAAGATTTTATTAGATGCTCCTTGTACTGGTGAAGGATTGATTCCATTCGATAAAAGTAGGAAAAAAAGTAGGTCATTTGAAGATATTATCACATGCTCTTCAATTCAAATAAAATTATTAAATGCTGCAATTGAAAGCGTGAAAATTGGCGGAATTATTGTATATTCAACATGTTCAATAGCCCCTGAAGAAAATGAATTAGTAATTAATAACTTTTTAAATAAAGGTAAAATAGAAATTCTTGACACTGGACTTAAATGGGGCAAATCTGGCATTATTAATGTATTTGGAAATGCTATTAGCGAAGATTTGCTTAAAGCAAAACGATTTTATCCACATAAAAATGGTACTCAAGGATTTTTTGTCTGTAAACTAAAAGTGGTGAATTAATTTGATCAATTTTAAAGAACTGTCCAATAAAGAATTAGCTCAAATAAATAAATCATTAAATTATTTTGGGGGACTAATTTTTGATACTCTAATTAAATCCAACATCTTCTTGATAAATACAAAAATTAAAAAAGAAATTTTCCTCATTCCAAAAAATAATTATGAGATTTTTTTAAAATTTAAAAATTATAGGGTTCCTTACTATTTGGGCATTTATTTTGGGGATCTAAAAAATGAATCTCTATTTTTTAGTTTAAATTCTTTACAGGTAATAAATAACTTAACAACAAAAAAGATCATGGTAAATAAACAAGGTGAGTTAAAGTTCATTTATGGAAAAAATTTACAAAAAAAACATATCATAAAAATTTTCAGCAATTTTAATCCTTTAGACAAAATGATAATTATTAATAATAAAAATGAAGTCCTTGGACTAGGCAAAACAATATATCCAATCAATATTAAATTCAATAATAATATTAAAATCAAAAATATAATTGATATCGGGTGGTATTTAAGAAAAGGTAATTAGATTATTTTATTGACCTGACTCTTTTTGCTCATTTTCTACTTCTTCCTTTTTAGTAGCTCTTGTAGGGACTGCAATACCGCCAAATAGATCTTTTCCATAAATTTCAACGAATTTAACGGTTTCAAAATTTAAATATCTTTGGATATCTAATGCAAGTCCAAATTTAATCATAGGTAATTGCCTCATTAATTGAAATGCTACATTACCCTGAATTATGATACTCAATACATCATTTTCCTGTTCTGTTTTTATAGCATCTGGGTCATTAAGTGGAATTCTTGATGTAATTAAACTTTTTAATTTTTCATCTTTGTCTGAAATTTTCTTTTTAATTGTAACTTCATAAATTATGTTTAACCCTGCATATGGATGATTAAAATCGACTTTAACGCGACCTCTAGTATCTACCCTTGTAATTATGCCTGACCTATTATCAATAACTATCCTTTTTCCAGGTCGAGGATTTTTTTCTATAGATTTAATTTTTTTCATAGTATAATCTTTAACATTTTTAGCAAGCCGCTCACCAAATGCATCTTTTGGAGGAATCGTAATCGCTTTTGTTTCACCAACTTTCATACCTACCAATTTTGAACTTAACCCAGTAATTGAAACTCCGTGGACGCTAAAGTTGTCACCAACAATTACCATCTGAGGTTCATATAAGAGCTGCTCATTACCTTCCAGAATTCCTGCTTTTTCAGCTGTTTCTTTTATAGTAGTAATAAAAATATCGTTTGTTTTTTCAATTTTTCCAGTAATATCCAATAATATAAAATCTCCTTCTTTAATTTCTTCCTCAATATCTTCCTCAGTACTTTCTTCTTCGCTTTTTTCTTCTATTGTATCTTCCTTTTTTTCGTCTTCTTTGATGGCTTTTTCATTTTTATTTTTTTTCTTCGACATTTGAATCACTCAAGTATTTTTATTGATATCTATAATTGAATAAATATAATGAAATAAGTTTTGTTATAATTCTCAAATTTAAATTTTTTCAACTTCAATTAATGAAAAATCTGGAAAAATCGAACAAATGTTTTTTTTTCTGTCTTTAATTTTTAAAATTCGACATCTATATTCAATATCTTTTTCAAATTCAATTGGAACACAAAATTCATGAAATTTACACCCCTCATTATTACATTTTATGGGAATATATTTTAATATAGCACCCTCGTGGGCAAATTTTGAATTAATTGCTATAGTTATAGGTGTATTTTTAACTTTAACTGTACACACACCATCAAAATGTACAATACAGTCGTGATAAACTTTCCTAACTTCAATAATTTCATATACTTGGTTCTTTTCTAAATTATTTATACAAATATTTCGTAGAAACTCTTTACAATTATTATAATTACTACATTGACCAATAAATCTGAACTTATATCCTATTTTTGCCTGCTTTTTTCCTATTAATGTAAGAATTTCCTTCATTAATAAACGCGCTCTATTTGAATTATATTAGTAATATCGTAGCAAATTAGTTACTTAAATTTTGTGCATTTAATTTTAAATTCTCAAAAAATTCTCAAAATTAAAAGCAAATAAATTCATATAAATTTAAAAGTTCTTAATTTATTCTCAATAGATAAAAGTTTTAATTATAATTTTGAGAAACATTTAAATAATAATATTCTTTTACTAAAAACGACTTTTATTTTAAAATGTTATGAATTAAATTAATTTCAGTTCTATATTATTGTAATAAATTATTTAATGGTCTGTGTTTTAATTGACAACAACTGCTGGAATTGTTTGTAAAAATGGAATTGTTTTGGCTTCTGATCGTCAAGCAACTGCAGGTTATTATGTAGCTCATAAACATGCTCAAAAAATATTTAAGATTACAGATAATATTGGAATGACTATTGCTGGAACAGTTGCTGATGCTCAAGCAATAATTGATATTATGATTGCCGAGTGTAACCTTTACAAATTAGATACAAATATTGAAATTAGCGTGAAATCTGCTGCTACTTTACTGTCTAACATTCTTTATGGGCAAAAGATTTATCCATATATGCTACAATCTATAATTGGTGGATATAATGAGAGAGAAGGCCCTACACTTTATACGCTTGACCCAATTGGCTCTTTAATTAAAGAAAATACCGTTGCAACAACTGGGTCTGGGACGCCTATGGCTATTAGCATTCTTGAAGATAATTATCATGAAGATATTACAATAGATGAAGCAGTTCCACTTATAATTCATGCAGTCAGAGCTTCTATTGAACGCGATGCTGGGTCTGGCTATGGTATCGATGTAGTTATTATTGATAAAAATGGATATAAAAAGCTTGATGATTCTTTGGTTTTAAATGTTTTAGAAAAATCAGGAAAAATAATTAATTAACTTCTTTTCACTTTTACTATTATTATATTTACTATTATATTTATTATATTAAATTATTATATTTATTATATTAATTAAATATTGAATTTTTATTCAAAAAGCAAAAAATTATAACAATATTTTGGGTGCACAATTTAAATGCCTAAGGAAATATTAGACCAAATTAAAAAAGAGATAATAAGCTATATTCCAAAAGAAGTCGAATTAACTAAAATTGAATTTGAAGGACCAGAAATTGCTATTTATTCAAAAAACCCCAGAGTTCTCTTGGACAGTAGAGGAATTGTAAAAGATATCGCCAGAAAAATACGAAAACGAATAGTCATTCGCTCTGACCCTTCAGTCCGAATGGACGAAGAAGCTGCATCACAGATAATAAAAGAGATATGTCCTGAAGAAGCTGGTATTACATCGCTAAATTTTGATACGAATGTCGGAGAAGTCATTATTGAAGCTAAAAAACCTGGACTTGTCATTGGTCGGGGTGGAGAAACCCTTCAAGAAATTACAAGACAAATTTTATGGCGTCCCTCTGTTGTTAGGACTCCCCCTATTCAATCAAAAATGGTCATTCAAATTAGACATTATCTTAATAAAGATGCAGAAATAAGAAAAGAAATTCTCCAAAATGTAGGAAATCGTATACATAGACCTAAATTTATTCAAGATGAAATTATAAGAATTACAACTCTTGGAGGCTTCAGAGAAGTAGGAAGAATGGGGATGCTGATCCAAACCCCCGAAAGTAATGTATTAATTGATTGTGGCATAAATGTTGGCTCTCCAAATAATCCATTTCCTTATTTAAATATTCCAGAATTTGATATTGAAAATCTCGATGCTGTTGTCATCTCTCATGCTCATCTGGACCACCACGGATTTGTACCATTCTTATACAAATATGGATATGATGGCCCCATTTATTGTACTAAACCCACTATGAACTTGATGACTTTACTACAAATTGATTATTTAGATATTGCCCAGCGAGAAGGTAAATTCCTTCCTTATGGACAAAGAGATGTTAAAAAAGCTGTATTACATACTATCCCTCTTGACTATCAAGAAGTCACTGATATTGCCCCAGATATACGTCTAACATTACATAACGCCGGTCATATTCTAGGCTCTGCTATCGTACACCTTCATATTGGCGATGGGGCTTATAATTTAGCCTATACTGGTGATTTCAAATATGCAAATACAAGATTATTAGAAATGGCTAACAACCAATTTCCAAGGTTAGAAACGATTATAATGGAAGCAACTTATGGCGGACCGAAAGACAATATGCCATCCCGCCGTGAATCTGAGAATGTACTCACTACTATTATTAATAACACAATAAAAAATGGCGGTAAAGTCCTAATCCCTGTTCTTGCTGTCGGCAGGGCTCAAGAATTAATTATTGTAATTGAAGAAAAAATGCGAAGAGGTATTATTGAAGAAGTCCCGGTTTATATTGACGGTATGATTTCAGAAGCTACAGCAATTCATACTACTCACCCAGAATACCTTTCTAAAGATCTAAGACAAATGATATTTCATCAAGGACACTCTCCTTTTCTCGCAGACTATTTTGTACAAGTAGACAGCAGCACAGCAAGATCTGAAATCACTGAAGGCGGCCCATGTATTATTATGGCTACCTCCGGTATGATGACTGGCGGACCTTCAGTTGAATATTTCAGACTACTTGCAGGAGACCAAAGAAATACTTTAATTTTCGTCAGTTATCAAGTAGAAGGTACTCTTGGTAGAAGAATACAAAAAGGATTTAGAGATATCCAGATGCGAAATCCTGAAGGACAACTAGAACCTGTTAAAGTAAAACTAAATGTAATTACTAATGAAGGCTTTTCTGGACATTCTTCAAGACACCAAATAATGAATTTTCTCAGCCAACTCCAACCTAGACCTGAAAAAATAATTGTAGCTCATGGTGAAGAGTCTAAATGTACTGCCCTGGCAACATCTATTTACAAAAAATATCATATCGAAACTAGAGCTCCTTATAACATGGAAACAATACGGTTAAAATAATTTTTTTAAATTTATTCTATTTAGAGATAAAATGAAGCTAAAAAATAGACATTTTTTAAGATCTGATGAAATTAAACGACTAAAAAAAGAAATTTCAGACAAATTTGGTGAAGATAGCATCATAAAGATCTTACCTAAAAATTCAAAAGTTGAAATAGCTGAACTCGAAGATTTTTTTCCTATTTACATTATTAACAATAAAATCATGCTTTTTCGGAAAAATTCACAATTAATTCCCTCACTAAAAGCATTAAGAAACAATATTCTTGATTTACCAGAAATTATTGTCGATATGGGCGCAATTAAATATGTTGTTAATGGCGCAGATGTAATGAGACCTGGCATCGTAGAAATAAATGATAATATAAAAGAAGGCTCATATGTAAAAATAATTGAAATGTCATTCAAACGTCCGTTAGCTATTGGCATTGCCTTATATGACGCTAATGTTATAAAATCTATGAAAAAAGGAAAAGTTATTAAAAATATTCATTATATCAATGACAAAATTTGGAAATTTCTTGAAAATTCTTCTAAAATTTAATTATTCAACTATAATTTATCGCCATTAAATTTTATCTCCTACTTTAATAAATAAATTTAAATACAATCCTTTGTGAAAAATAATAATTAATTTAAAATTATTTAAATTTCAAAAACTTATTAATTTAATAAGATATTTTTAAAAGTTAAATATTTCTAAATTTAAATGAATCATTATGTATTTATTGGAGTTAGAACGTAAATGATTGGCGGAAATAGGCCTCTTGAACTACTGACAAAGTCATTAGAGACTCGTGTCTTGATTAAACTTAAAGGTAGAAGAGAACTCCGTGGAAAATTGCGGGGTTTTGATCAACATATGAATCTTGTGCTTGATGAAGCTGAAGAAATTAATATTAATGATGAAGGAGAACAAATTATCAATCAATTAGGCACTATCATCGTCCGCGGTGATAATGTTATTATTATTAGTCCACCTAGACTACCTATTAGTGAAAAAAGTGAAGATTAATGACTAAAGGAACACCATCCTTCGGTAAACGAAATAAAACTATTCATATCCGTTGTCGTAGATGTGGACGTACATCATATCATAAACGACATGGAGTATGCGCAGCTTGTGGTTTTGGAAAATCATCTAAAATCAAAAAATATAACTGGCGCCGTAGAAATGTTAATAGAATTAGAACAAGATAAACCTATTATTATGATTCGTTTAAAAGTGGGCTGGTAGATCAGTTGGTAGATCGTCACGTTGGCATCGTGAAGGCCCCGGGTTCGAGATTAGTTTAATTATTATATTTCATTTATAAATTAAAAAATACAAACTAACGAAAATCCCGGCCGGTCCACTTATTATCTTATTAAAATTTTATTAATGCATTTAAATTATGTGTAAAATTTTTGAAATAATTTGTTTTTAACCAATTTTAAGTATTTAAAATAAATAATTTGTTTTAAAATAAAAAATACGATTTCTATATTCTGATTATTATTCAATTTTTTTCCAATTCTTGTTGATAATAAGTTAGTTTTATCTATAAATAATTGATAATTTAATTACCTGTAAAATATTTAGGAAAAATGAGAATTTTTGACTTTTTCAAGTTTATATTTGAAGATTATGGTGCTGAGGGCGTGGTTTGAACACGCGACAACTGGATTTCTCATCATTTCAAAGATTTTATCTTCAGTCCAGCGCTCTCGGGATACTTTTCTCCCGGGCTAAGCTACCTCAGCAATTTTGATCGGTCTGATTTATAAATTATTAGTTTATTATTAATTTCTTTTTATCAGAAGTTAAACTTGTCCTTCTAAATAACTCTTTTTAATAAAAGATTTGAATCTTATAAATTTTTTGATTAGATAATAAAGCAATGTAATTTTTTTTGGAAGATATTTAAATTTTCTTTTTTTTTAAAGATAAAAGAAAAGATGATGATTTTTTAAAATTTGGCACGAATTAGGGATAATTTGAATATTTTTATCAAAATAAAATGGATTATATTGAGCAAAATGTCAATTAATAGTTAACATTAAGACAAAATATGCTAAATTGTCAAATTTTTATTACAAGTTTATGGAAAGAGTTTTTAAGAGGGATAACGAAATCTAACTAACTCACTTGGAAAGAAATATAATCCAATTTATACCTATAAAAAACAATTTCTCCAAAATTTTTAATTTTTGCAAGTTATCCTCTCTTTTTTGACATTTGTATTTCTTTTAAAATTGTAACTATTATAATGATAATTAATGCACTGGTTGTCTGACTTAATGTAAATTGAGAATATGTTGGAATGCCATGAAACCATATTGGATCAATAATTATATAATTAAAAAAGAAGTTCAATAAAATAAAACATATAACCACTATAGTTGAAGCAATATATATTGAAAAAGATTTTGAAACAGGTGTAATATTTTCCTCTGATTTTTTGATCATTTTCTCTTGTTTTTTAATGTATAAATATTGATAAAAAAAATCACTAAAAATGACCATTGATGCCGCCACTACAGGAATTTCTCCAAGTGGCACTAAAATAAGAACCGGTAAACTATTGATCGGATATATAAAATTACTTATTCCTGTTATTATAGTCTGAATTATAGCTGAAATTATAATAAATTGCATTATATATGTCATATTTTCATAGTTTCGCCATTTTACAAACATTACCATTATTATAACCTTACTTTATTAAAATAATAAAAAAATATTCTTAATTTTTTAAGATAATAATGGGATAAATTTTTTAAGATTTTGTATTTTTTATTGTTATTAAAAGTTTTAAAATATATGGATTCTTAACATAAATCTGGGTTCGTGATCTAGAATATAGGACGACCAATATTATTGTCCTATGTAGGTAATGGTTAGGATGTTGCCCTGACGTGGCAATTGTCGCCGGTTCAAATCCGGCCGGACCCATATTTGAAATATAAAAACATATGCGTCCATAGTCCAGAAGTATAATATATGCTGGAGAATCTGGCTAAGATAGCGGCCTGCCACGCCGCCGACCGGGGTTCAAAAGGCATAAAAATAAAAAATGTCTGAAACTCCCCGTGGACGCACCATTAACCTATGCGGCCATGGTCTAGTGGTTTAGGATAAGAGGCTTCCAACCTCTCAAACCATCTCTATAATTTAGAATGGTGGAGACGCCCGGGTCCGAATCCCGGTGGCCGCATTCACTTCATATTTTTATCTTAATTAATTAAATTTTTGATATAATATATACAATTATAATTTTATGTGATTAGCAAAAGATCTTTTTACTGATATATTTAAATTTTTTAAATTAGGTGTATATCACTTAATAAAATTTAACGATATAATTTATTTTATAGAAAAAAATCCAAAAAATGACTCGTAGTAAAAAGAAAAGTAGGAATAATATTAGAAAATTAGCGCTCGATCAGATCAAATCCTATTTTAACGAAATTGAAAAAATAAAATCGGACAATTTACCATTGGCTAATAGATATTTAGATATATGCCGTAGAATTAGTATGCGGTGTAAAGTTAGGATACCAAGATCGTATAAAATAAATATTTGTAATAATTGTAAAAAATTACTAATACCTGGAATAACTTCAAGAGTTAGGATTAGGAACAATAAAAAAACTCATATCACAATTACATGTTTATATTGTAAAAATCAGAAGAGGTTTTATATTAATAAAAATGAAAATAGATAAAAATAAATTGAAGAATGTTTGGGAAAAACCACCCCACATTATTGTAGGAAAAAATGGATGGCAGTCTATAATCGAAGAATTTAAGCGTCAAATTAAAAAACATAAAATAATAAAGGTAAAATTATCAAAAAATGCTAGAACCTCCCCAATAAAAGAAATTGCTGAAAAAATTGCAATAAA
>SUPR01000081.1 GCA_005191425.1 Candidatus Helarchaeota ASGARD archaeon Hel_GB_B | reverse complement strand
AAAAAAAAAAAATAATGATAATTTAAAATATTTAAGCATTTAAATAGAAATATTGAGAAAAAATTGGTTTTTGAGAAATTGAAAGGCATAATTAAAGGATATATATTGTGTTTTATTGGTGTATTTATTTGGTCTTTTACTGAGATAATAGTAAAATTTCTTCAAGGAGAGATTGGACCTATTTCGTTATCATTTTTGAGATTTTTTATTGGAGGTATGTTTTTATTAGGGATGATAGGATTTAGAAGGAATTCAATTAAAAATTTAAGAGATCTTGGAACTTTATTGAGGAAATACAAGTGGTTATTTATTTTTGGGGGCATTTTTGGGTTTGGTATTTCGAATTTACTGTATTTTATAGGACTTCAATTTACCCAAGCAAATGTAGGTTCAGCTTTATATACCACATATCCAATTTTTATTTCAATTTACAGCGTATTCATTTTAAATGAGCGTTCAAATTTAAAATTAAAAAGTATTGGCTTTTTAATTGGAATTACAGGGACTACTATTTTAATTACTAATTTTCAAATTAATTTGCTAATTGACCCACAAAATATATTGGGAAATATTTTGATCGTTTCTGCAGCAGCAATTTGGTCTATATATTCAGTTATTGGAAAAGTTATTTTCAATAGGGCAAATAATATTAAAAATATCGAAATAAAATATACATTGATTTCGTGTTTTCTAGCAGCGCTTCCGAATTTTGTTTTGATAGGATTTACGTCCGAATTTAATAACTTTTTAATTTATACATGGGAAGAATGGATAATCATATTAATTTTAGGAACGACCTCAACTGCATTAAGTATTTACCTATTTTTTAAAGGCGTACAAAAAATTGAGGTATCTAAAGGCATTAGTTTAGCATTATTTAAACCAGTGATTGCAACAATTTTTTCATTTATAATATTATTTGAAGTTCCTACTCTTGCATTATTGATTGCATTTCCTTTAATAATAATTGCAGTATTATTAATAAATAATCCTTTTAAAAAATCTTTAAACTAGAATTTTTTACGATATAGTTGCATATCATTTCTTTTTTAATTGCATAACTATAGCTATTTTAGTACTCTTTCAATACAATTAAAATATCTTCTTTATTTCCAAAATTACTTAATGTAATTTCTTTATAATACCAAACTTCTAAATTTTATTTATTGTAAAAAAAATTTCGACTTTTTAAATTATAATAACCAACTTTATTCTTTATTATAGAAAATTATCAGAAATGTCGTCATAAATATCTCAATTTATAGAATATATTTTCCTAAAAAAGTCTTAAAAATAATAAGAATAACTTCTACAAAAATCTTCTAAAATTCTATTATATTTGAGGGTTAATTTTCTATGTTGAATAAGACCGAATAGATTAGTAATAGATCAAACTTTTAATATCAGACTAAATTTAATTAAAATCTCTCTGGTAACTTAAAATAAATTTTAATAATATAATTTATAAATTTAGTAAATAAAGATTTATTTTAAAAGATTATAGAAATTTAAGCGAAATAACATTATAAATTATTTGATACTCTTAAAAGGTAATAGTATAATATTTAAATCTATCAAATAATAGCTCAAATTCTATTAATTAATAAAATTTTTATTATTTGAAAAAATATTTTATATAGTGGTACTTAGCCATTTAAAAAGTTTTCAAATATTAAAACGTTAAAGTAATTAAATTAACCTTCAAAAAATAATTGGGTTAAAGAGATCAGAGGTAAATAAAGAGTTAAATATATTTTCTTAAAATAAATATGTTGGTAAGTTAAAGAATAGGTATAAAAAGTGTAAAAAAATATTTAACTTTTAAAATATCAAAGCTTATTTGATTAAAATTGTCAGGTGAAAAATCTTATTATGGAAAAAAATGAGAAAAAAAATAATTTAAATGCAGATTTTAATATTAAGAATTCAAAATATTATTTATTGGAAGAAAAATTCAATATTAAACTATATAGGGGAAATAAACCTGTAAAAATATCGCAATATGCCCTAAACCAAATTAAATGGAATAAAATCGAGGAGTTCTGGATTTCAATCGAAAATAATGATTTGAACATTGTTGCTTTATTTAAGAATGAAAAAGACGCATTTAAATTTCAGAAAAAATATAATACAAAAGAATATCCATTATATATTAATTATGACTGGTTATTATTGGAATAACCATAAATTTGGAAAGGTATTTAATAATTGAGCAATTTCTACAATAATATCAAATATTATGAATATGAAAATGACGTATATAACAAAAGAAATTTTAATATAGATATTCGCCCCAGAATCATCGTAGAATTTGAAAATAATGGAAAGTTATTTAAAAGTAAGTGTAAAATTGATACGGGGAGTACTTTAACAATTATTTCAAAGTTATGTAGAGAAACTCTATTTACTAAACTAAATAAATATCATAACAATTTATTAAATGAATTAAAAAAACTAAAAAGTAAAAATAAGCCAGAAGATGTTATTGAAATAGAATTAAATAATTTATTAAATAGACATAAAATTAAAAATTGTAATATAATACATAGAAAAAGTCCGATTAAAAATAGAAATTATTTTATTTATTTATTAAAAATAGACCGATTATCATTTTTAGATAAGGAAGGTAATCCACTTATTAATATTAAAAATCATTTTGTAGCAGCTCCTTTTGAAATCGAATCTTTAAATATAATTCCACAAATTGGGATGAATACTTTAAGATTTTTGAAAAAAATTGAAATAACTGAATTAAAAACTAAGATTTTCTGGGAAAAAAATATACATATAGATCAATAAATAAAATTGATTAATTGATTGAATAATTTAGCATAAAAGATTTTTTCTAATCTTATCTTATAAAATCAAATACACCCATTTCGATCAACTTATTTAGTGTGTGTTGAGCTTTAGATATTACGATGGCATTAAATGGAGGTTGTTCAAGTACGGCACCAACATCTTCATAATAAAATCTACAAAACAATTTGCAATCTTTATTTAATTCTCTAACAGCATCAGATATTAATATGACTTCTTCTGCATCTTTAATTAAAGTTATTACGACATCAGTATTTTTGATCCCTGCATTTGTTAAATTTTCTTTATCAGATGCGTCTCCTACAATTATTGGTTCATTGTTTAAAACATCAGCTACCTTGTTCTTGTCTTTTTCAATAATAGTATATTTTATTCCAAGTTCTTTAAAATACTTAATTAATCTTTTAGTTGTATTAGTATATCCTGCAATTATTGCATTTTTTGGGTTAAGTTTCTTAATTTTTTCAAAAATAAATTCAGAAACATATCTTGAAGTTGAGATTGTTTGACAGCCAAATATTTTTTCTAATGTTTTTGCAATGGAGTCATCAAAACAACGAGCTACAATTTTGCAATTTTTATTTAGGTCTCTCGTCAATCCGCTTACTAAAACTAACGTTTCTAAATCATTTTCAGTCAAGATAACTAGTTGAGCATTTTGAATGCTTGCATCAACTAATACTTCTAAGTTTTTAGGTTTTCTTGTAATAATAGCTTGCTCTTTATTTATTAAATGTTTGACTAAATCTTCATTTGGTTCAATTATTACCCATTTAATTCCCATTTTATCTAAATATTTTTGGATATGTTGTCCTAAGTTTGAATAACCGACAATTACTACATGATTTTTTCTTGATTTAGCAAGTATTATTGAAGTTTGTTTTGGGTTATATTTCCGAAAAAAGCCAGTGGCAATAATAGATAATATTGCGCCAAAAATGATAAATTCAGAGATCATTTGATAAAAGTTGCCATATAATGCAGGGTAAACCTCGAAATCAAATGTATAATAAAGTGAACTAATATAATTACCATTTGTTACCACATAGAAAATTAAATAATTAATAAAAAACCAACTTATTAGAATTAAAAACATTATTGCATTTTGTCTTAACAATATTTTAATTTTGATAACTCTTCGGCTCATTTATATCCCATGCATTTCTTATTCCAAAAATAAATTAATCTTTAATTTGTTAAAATTTATATTATTTAATTATTTAAAGATTGTTTTATGATTTAAGATTTTAAGATTTTGAATGAAATTTTATTTTTCAGAAGATTTTTAAAAATATTAAGTAAAAAGATTTAACAAGACCAATTAAAATTAAATTTATAATGTAGATATTAAAGATATTAATGAATTATTTTTATTTTAATTTAACTATTTTAATTTTGGGGGCAATTTTATCCATCAATTCGTATACTTTATTTATGGTAGGTATTCCCCTTCTTGTTCCAAAATCTTGAAGTGCGCTCCATGCCATTATAGTCCCGATTTTGCCAGATAATTCTAAATTTTTTTTATTAATTAGTCCATAAATTAGTCCAGATAGAAATGCATCTCCAACACCAGTAGTATCTACGACATTGACAGAAGGGGGGATTATTTTTATCAATTCGTTTTTGTTTCCGATTATAGCACCATTTTCGCCATTAGTTATTGAAATAAAGGACAACCCTAAATTTAAAAAACTTTTTGCCGTTTCAACCCAAGATAAATCGTCTATATCAAGTAAGATTTTAGCCTCTTCAAGATTTGATGCCAAGATATTAGAGTTCATTACCATTTCGAAGGTTTTTCTTGGATACTTTTTTATCATAGAGCTGGAAGGAGCAGCAATTATCAGTCCATTTTTTCGAGTTTTAAAGATTTTTATTAATTCATTAATTGTATTAAGAGCTGATTCTGAGGTCAAACTACACCACGCTAGCCAATCATAATCATTAATAAATTCTTTATTAATAAGACTCTTCGATAATAGATCACTTGCTCCTTTAATTGTGATCATACCTCTATCGTTATGATTGGAAGATTTAACAATAAATGCAATTCCAGTATTTGTATTAGGTAACTGAATCAGTCCTCTATAATCAAGACCAGATGCTTGGATGCTATTATAGATAAAATTACCCATAAAATCATCACCAATTGTGGCTAATAATGCACTGTTTAATCCCAAACATTTTAAATTTAGTGCTAAATTTGTTGCAGAACCACCTTCATTTATTATAAATTTAAGCCCGGGAGTTTTTGAACCATATTCAATACCTAAAAATTTCTTATTATTATGATTAATAATCGGAATATTTTCAGAAATAACTAATATATCAATTACGCACCCACCTACACACAAAATCTTTTTCATTTTAAGCACCCAATATTTATTTTAATTTTAGATTAAATGGCTTTTGTCTTTTTCAAATATCATATCAAAATATAACAAATATTAGTATTGATTATGATGTTTGTCGCTTAATATTTAGAAATTTTGGTTTATTTGTGTGTTTTCATACCAAAATTTATTTTATGTTTTTTTTAAAAGTAAAATTTTTAGTTATTGATAAATGATAGAAACAATTATTCCCTGAATTTTCCCAAATAAAAGTGTTAATTCCATTCGATCTTGTAAATAAAATAATTTCTTTATCATTAATATTTCGTTAAAAAATTGTGAATCTTAATTATATTTATATATGTTTGTTGAGATAGAATTTTAAAAAAATATTAAATAAAATGATTCAAAAGAAAAAAATTATCATTTAAAGTAAAGAATATCAATAAAAGTAGATTATAAGTTAGCAGGAGAGAGATATTAAGTGAGAAAATTTACTTTTCAACATTTATTATCATTTATATTAATTTCAATTGGACTTATGACAACGATGACTTTTGGTTTTGTACCATTTATTAATATTTTTGAAGAATATGGATATACTACTTTTTATTTACCAATTTTTTGGATACTATACGGGGTTTCTTGTATAGTTTTTGGTTTTATTATTGATAAAATAAAAAATAAGAATATACTTTGTTTTTCATATATTTTTTGGGGTATTACAATAATCTGATTGATATATGGGATTCCAAATTTAACTTTAATTTTAATTTTCGTTGTAATATCTGCAATATTTGCTGCTATTAATACGATTACAGCGGTAAGTTATGTTTCTTCACATATTCAAATAAACAGACGCGGTTTTTATACAAGTATTTATTTGGGGATTGGATGGGCATTTGTAGGAGGGACTGCATATCTTTCCTATATAAGTGTAATTTTAAACCTAATTATTTTAGCGATATTAAATATTGGAGTAGGTATTATAAGTTTTCTGATTTTTTATGCAAAAAAAGCGGAATTAAATTTTAATCAAAAAATTGTAATACCAAGGACATATAATATTAGTCGAAATGGTACCATCTTTTATTTTAGTACATTTATTTTTGGTGCATTTCTCGGTATTATTGTCTATTTATTGGGAACAGTTGGGAATTTTGATGCTAAAACAGCATCAATTTATCTTCAAAATATTCAATTTTATTATCAAGTAGTTGCTATGTTTGGATTTGGGACAAATCTTGTAAACTTTGATTTTCTTGTAATTGGAGTGATAACTGCGATTATATCTCCAATTATTGGTAAATTAATGGATAAAATAGGGCGGAAATCAATCTTTTTTGCTGTAAATTTGGCTATTCCAACGATATTAATTCTATTTTCATTTTGGACAAATATTGCACTTTTATTGGTCAGTATTTTTTTCTATGCATTAGTTGTCACGGTATTTGTAATAATAAATTGTAATGTTTGGTCAGATTTAGCCCCAGATAATAAAATTGCCAGATATAATGGATATGGTTGGAGTTCATTGGGCATTGGTGGTGCTGGTGGCTTCTTTTTAGGAATTTTTATTACGGCACCTTCAAATATTGCTAGTATTGATATCTTAGTTTTAATTGCAATCTTAATAATGAGCGAGTTGTCTCTTATTCCTTTTGTTTTAATGAAGGAATCACTTCCACCTGCAGAAGAAATAGAATGGCGTGATGAAATTATAAATTTATATGTTATATCATCAAGCGGAATAATTATGTCAGATTATTCATTTAAACAAGAGGTTTCAGGTGATTCAGATTTGCTAGCTGGTGGTATTACAGGTATAGTGGCTATTCTTAAGGAAATCATTGGAAGTTTAAAAGACCTGAAAAGCATAGACCATGAAGATAAAAAACTACTCTTTGAATATCCACCTAATAGAGCATTTCTTGTTGCGTTATTTACTAAAAAGGATCTAAACATCCTCCGCACTAAATTGAAGAAATTGACATCTCAAATTCATGATGTATTTTGGGAAACATTGGCAGATTGGAATGGTAATATTGAGATTCTTGCTCCAATTAAGACGATGATACGAAATATTTTTGAGCAATAAATATCAAAAAAATGAATAAATACGGATTTATTACCCAATTAATTAATAACTTTATTTTTTAAATGAAAAAACAATTCAAAAAGACCAAATAATATTTACATTTTTTAATCTTTTAATAATAAGTATAGAAGTGCTTTTTGTACGTATAACCTGTTTTCTGCTTGATCAAATACCACAGATCGTGGCCCATCAATTACATCATCGGTAATTTCATATCCTCTATGAGCTGGTAAACAATGCATAACAATTACATCAGGTTGCGCCAATTTTAGTATTTGGGTATTTACTTGAAATGGCCTAAATATTTTTTCTCTGAATTGTTTTTCTTTTTCCTGCCCCATTGAAACCCAAGTATCAGTGTATATTATATCTGAGCCTTTAACTGCTTCTTGGGCCGAATGCATTATTTTAATTTCGCAATTAGACTTTTTTGCAAATTGTTTTGAAGTATTTATAATTATATCGTTTGGCTCATAATTTTTAGGGCATGCAATTGTAATATTTATTCCCATTTTACTACACCCAATTAGCAGTGAATTAGCGACGTTATTTCCATCTCCAACATATACCAAATTTAAATTTTTTAACTCTTTTTTATATTCCTCTATTGTCATTAAATCTGCCAGAATTTGACATGGGTGTAATAAATCAGATAATCCATTAATAACAGGAATTGGAAAGGAACCTTTTGCTAATTGTATTAAATCATCATGTAAATATACTCGAGCCATAATGATATCACAATATCTTGATAGGACTTTTCCAGTATCATAGATAGTTTCACCACGACCTAATTGTATATCTCTAGAATGTAATATAACCGTATAGCCACCTAATTCTTTCATTGCTATATCAAATGAAACTAGCGTTCTAGTGCTTGGTTTTTGAAAAATTAAACACAATTTTTTACCCGCTAATGGAAAACCATCGTTGCTTTCCTTTTTTTTATTACTTTTAAATTCACATGCTTTATTTAAAATTAGACGTATATCTTCAGGTGTATATTCTTGTAGACTTAAAAAGTTGCGACCTTTTAAACTCATTATTATCACAGTTAAATTAATTGGTATCGATAATTTTTTCATAAATACATAAATGATAAAAGGAAAAAATTTAAAGTTAATAAATAAAAAATCTCAATAAATAAATTTTGATCTTAATCATTTAAATATGAAAGGTTAAAATTTATTAAATCAAACCAAAAAAGGACTTAATTCTCAAATATTCTGGAATTTAATAAAAGAGATGGTCTAATTGGTAAATAGGTTCTATGATCCAGTAATGGAACCAACCTTATGGTTAATGGTATCAATTATTTTTTGTATTTTTGCTGTTTACTTTATTTATAAATATAGAAAAATTGAGCCGGAAGGAAGGTCATTTATTTTTGGTCTTATCATTTTTAGCATTACTTTTGCAATAGCAAGATTAATAGAAACAATTAGAAGATATTTTTACATAAATGATTATTATGATATCGTAGATAGTAATTTTACAATTACTGGAATAAATTTATTATTACGGTTAAGTTATTATATAATAGCGTGGACTGGAATTACGGTTTTTTTCTTTGTATTTGAGAAATATATTATGGAAAAAAAGACGAAATTTTTGATTACTGTCAGTTCCTCTTTAGAAGGTATTTTTTCTTGTTTATTATACTTTACAGCAGAAGCATTCTGGAATTTTACGATAGTTGTAATTTTATTTTTTGGTGTTGCGATAGTTCCAATAATATTATTTCTTTATCTTTCAATAAAAGGGTTATACTTATCAAATAAAATCGCTTGGATAATAAATACGATTGGATTTCTATTTTTTCTTCTTGGTGTGATAGGTGATCTTCCAGAATCATATATTTTTGTACAAAATATTCCAGGTATATTATTGCATTATTTTAATCCGATTGCAGAGTCTTTAGGTGCAATATTAATGGGTATTGGTTTTTCAATAATCTATAAGAATGTGTGAACATATGTTAAAATGATGTAAATTTTATTGCCTACGATAAAAACTCATTTAGGAAAGAATTGGCCGAAACTTTTACCGCTTTTTTTATTATAAATATAATAAGCCTCTGCATAACTATATGGAGTTTTTTTCGCATTAATACTATATCTAAATTTTACAAACCTTCCAACAATTCTAAAAGATTGGGAATTGTAATATTTTCCCCATTTCTTGATATAAGAAATTTGATCAGATACATTTAGAAAGAAATTAGGCTTAAAATTTTTTCCTCGTTCGTCCCAAAAAGCCAATATTCTAGGCTTGTAAGGAGCGTGGTCTGTGATAATATTAGGATTATCCGAAAGAAAATATGATTTAGTTATAAGATTTGACGTGTTTTTATGATCTTTGTGAAGCTCATTGTTCCAATGAGTAAGTATAATAGTGGGTTTGATTTTTCTAATAAGTCCGACAATTTTTTTTAAGGCAATTTTATCTTTAAAGGAAGGAATTTCTGTATCTTTAAATTCAAGGAAATATGGTGTGGCATTAATCAAATTAGCTACCATAATTGCTTCTTTTTTACGGATTTCGGATATTCTAATTGATAATTTTTCTTGAATTTTTTTTGAATAAAAGGATTTTATCAAAAGTGGTAAATAATTAACATATTTTTTTACAGAAGCTATGAATTTATCACCACAGGTCATCCAAATTAAGGATATTTTTGACCCAAATTCATAATATTTTTGTAATGTCCCCCAAACAGACCCTTCATCATCAGGATGAGCTGCAAATACTGCAATATGTTCTTGACTTATTTTTTCATTTTTCATTTTTCATTTTTTGATTTTAATTTTTTGTTTGCTTCCTTCATTATTTCAATTAATAATGAATTGTAATTCTTAATTATTAAATCTTGATATTGATCAGTTAATGTAGTTACTTCATTCAATATTTTAGCTATTTCTTCCGGGTTTGTGGCTGTTTGAATTCTTTCATTTAATGTCTCTAATTCATATCCAAGTTTATTAATTAATTTATCTTCCATGCTTATGGGGAAATATTTTTCTATAATTTTATTTACTCCCTTAAATACACTCATATCGCCAGTCCATTTGGTAATTTTATCAGCATATTTTTCTTCGAAATCGTTCAGAAATTTTTCAGACCGAGTATGGATAATTGGTAGGTTCTTATCGCCTAGTATTGCAATTGTTGAGAATTTTCCGTGTGATAAAATAACTTTTTTATCCTCTTGGTCAATGACGCGTAACATTTTTTTGCTTCCAATGGTATCTTTTACAAAATCAGAGATTGCAGAAATCATTCCGGATATTAATGCTGAATCTTTAATAATTGCCCCAAAAGAATAACTATACATGGGAGTACCTCCCTTTTTATTTAAAACTAATAGATAATGTATAGATTTCACCCAATTTCTTTCTTGGAGTTTCTTTTTTATATAAGTTAAGGATAACGCAATAGATATGCCAACTATCACTGCAACGATTATAGTATAAATCCATGGTGATAGAGATACTGATATATAATAAATTATAATACCAAATTCTTCCCCATTACTCCAATATATTACCATTGAATAAATTCCAGGAGTCCAGCCATTTGTAATCACATCATTTGACTCTATAATTCCATTATAATTAGTTGAATTACTTGAAAAAATATTATTACCACTTGGACTGTATAAATTAAAACTACATTTACCATTTTTGATAGATTCACCTTCAGAATTTTTAATTTGGGCTTGAATTTTAAAAGCATCACCAATATAAACATTGAAGGCTGATTGATACTGACTTGAATATATTGATTTTTTCCAAAGTTTAGTATTGGATATATAATTAGGTGAATTAAATATAGCTTCATAATTAAATTCTTCAGTTCCATCACCACCTTCCTCATACCAAATTGCTTTTCCACGATCGCCATATATATAACTGTAATATATACCATATTCGTAAATTTCGTTTCCAAATTTTTTATCATAAAGTTTTTTAATTGACCAGTCATAAGGATGCATAAAGAACACTTTTAAAGTTGACGAAGAGTTGATTTTTTTATAATCAATATCCAAATTTATTAGAAATATGATTTACTGAAAAAGTACCATTTGCAGGTTCCAAATAGAAATAACGTCCCCCTATTGTGATTGAGGCAATAGTATCTGACCTGTTTGTTTTTATAGAAATAATAATATCGTGGTCGGGAACCGCATCTAAATAATAAAGGATTTCGCTATCCCAAATAGGTTTTCCAAAAGTTAAAGATTTTACAGAATAATCACTCTTATGATTCAACTCTATTTTTTCATTATCCAAAAATACTGAAAGATTTACTTCATAGGGAGTATCAAAATGAGTTAGGTTAATATACATTAAAAAATCATTAAGGGAATCATTTTGAATAGGGAACCAACCGGATGCATTTTGAAATAAACTTGGCCCTTTATCGAATGATTTATTATTATATTTATTTATTTGCCAACTATTATTATTCATTTTACCTAAACCTATGACCCAGCTATTAAATATAGCATAATATTCACCTTTTCCTAAATATTCATTGATAGGTATTTTAATCCATTCAATATGATTTCCAAACCCCAAATTCGCTGTATGATTTTTTACATTAATTGGTCCGACATTAAAGTTCGAAGCATTATAAATATCAATACTGACTTTTGGACTGGGAAAAAAACCTGAAACTGTATAATTTAAATAGACACCAATTGTTTGAATTAAAGAAAAGTTATCAATTTTGAAATATTGGGCTAATTGGGGCTTTTTAGCATTGAGTTCTTGCTCATTAACAGCAAATATAGAATTAGTCGTATTTCTGTTAATTATTATCGAATATGGTGGGTCTTGTAAATTTGTAATTTTAATATTTATTGCAGATAAATTCATTGTTTGGTTAATTTCATTTATAATTGTTTTATTGCATGTGTAAGAATAATTGTAAATATTTGGGATGTCTATTTTATCTTTTTCTTCTACATATAAGTTAAAAATCCCACTATTTATTTTACCTGATACTGAAAATTGAGATAAGGAATTAAATGAACTATGCGAAACTGATTGATTTATAATTAAATTTATATAAATAATTGATAATAATAAAATTAGAAAATAATAATACATTTTTTTCATTTAGACCATACCTATTTTATACTATCTTTAGAAATTCCTATTTTAATTAGACCTGCTTTTAAAAAAAATAAAATGTTATTATTTTAATTTACATTTTTGCCTACATTAAAGTTAAAAAGAAATTTAAATTTTTAATCGTTTTTTATAGATAAATTTTTTATCTTTTTATTAAATTTATTCGATTGTATTGCTTGAATTAAAAAAGTGCTAAAATATGTCAAGTAATGGAAATGAAAATTGGGCGCAAGATATACCGCGTAAAAGGTTTTCAACACCCTATAATTTAAAAGAAGATATAATTTGGATCAAAAATTTTCTTTTTGGACCATCACGAAGATTCAGCAATATTACCAAATTTATTCCTCAAAAGATAGAATTAAACAAGATTTCAATAAAAATAAAGCTGGGATTCATTGGAGATATAATGCGAATGGGTAAAAGAAGTATAACATATGATAGAAATTTAATTGATTTTCTTAATGTTGATTATTTAATAGGAAATTTTGAAGGGACAATAAGTAAAGGAAAAAAAGTATTTTTTGCACAAGATCACTCTGAAAAAATTATTGATGACCTAAAAAAGCTATTCCCACCTAATAAATTTATTCTTACTTGCGCGAACAATCATTCAGGTGATTTTGGATGGACTGAATTCAATAAATCCTATGAATTATTAAAGGAGAATGGGTTTATTACAATAGGAAGAAGAGATCAACCATCATTCTTATTAAATGAACAAGTTAATATAACAAATGTTTCAAATTGGTCAAATCAACCTTGTAATTATATTTCTTATTTAAAAGATATAGACCAATTTAATGTTTACGATAATAAATTTAATATTTTATGCCCTCATTGGGGATATGAAATGCAATTATATCCAAATCCTAGACAGATTGAACTGGGGAAAAAAATACTTAAAAAGTGGGACTTGATTATTGGTACTCATCCCCATGTGCCACAGCCAATAACAACCTATAAATTAGATAGTGAAAAGAAGTTGATAGTTTATTCATTAGGAAATTTTTGTTCTTGTATGAAATATAAGAAACTCTTAAATGGTTTAGTTGTTAAGATCAATTTAGGTAATAATAAAGCTGGTAAATGGCAAATAGGAAAGGTTGAATGGAAATTTTTGAAAATTTGCCATATCGATAAATTAATTACAAAAATAGAGTTAGTTGACGATTGTAAGTATTTCAAGAAAATAGAAATTAATAATTAGGACGGATTTTATTTGGAAACGAAAATTAAAGCCCTTTTTAAGAAGGGAATTAAAGCATATAATAGTGGAAATGATGAAGTAGCATTAAATAGTTTTAAAGAAGCAAGTGAACTTGCTAAAAGGGAAAAATATTATGAAATTTTAGGCGAATGTTATAATTATATTGGAAGTATTTACAAAAATAACGGTCGATTGGACGAATCTTTAAAATTTTATGAAAGAGCGCTTGAGACAAATGAACCAATAGGAAATATATTAAACACTGCAATTTCAACATATAATATCGGAAATGTTTATCACATGAGAGGGAATTATTCAGATGCACTCAAATTTTATAAGAAATCAGTAGAATTCTATAAAAAATTAAATGCAAAAAACGAGATAATAAAAGTTGAAGATAAAATTAAAGAAGTATATTTTTTATGTGGTAAATGTTAATCTTTTTGGCTTAATATTTTCTTATTTTTTCCAATTCTACCTTGTATCCATTCATTAATGGAATTCCAGATAATTTTTCTAATTTATGGGAATCAGTTAATTTGTTAACATTCTCTCCGGGATGCCTATCAGCGACCGATAATTTTGGATTTCTATGGCCCCACCCATGTGGATAAAATAATACACCTTGCATTATATCTTCAGAAAGTTTTATTGGGACAATAATTGATCCGAAAGTGTTTTTAATTTTTATTAGATCATCATCTCTTAAATTCAATTTTTTGCATCATTAGAATTGATTAGTAATTTTGGTATTTGTTTTTTTTTTTCACATAAAAATTCAACATTATGCATCCAAGAATTCATAGATTTTGTCATTCTGCCTCCAATTAAAACAAATTCATTGTTTTTCCCTTCTTTATCTATTTTTTTCAAAAAATCATAACATAGATTAATTTGCTCAATAATTTGGGAATTTAAAAAATTAATCTTTTTATTTTTAGTCTGTAAATACTTTTTAATTACATTATACTCATTTTTCCTTGCGATAATAAATTTATTTTTCTTAAGTTTTCTGAATGTTAATGCATTTTTTGATAAATATGGAAATCTTTTTTCAAATATTTGTCCTAAAAAAAGAAAAATTCTAACTATAATTTCAAGGTCAAATTTCTTATTAATAAATTGAAAAAATTTTAAAATTAAATTAAATGCGTTATTGTTCATGAATTTTAATCTCAATAATCTTGTCAAAGCGAGTAAAATTTCCCACTCAGGTTTGGGGCCATATTTTTCTGAAATCACTATTGGCGGAGTATAATCAATATGAGGAAAAATATGATAATTTAGAGAAAATATAGAATAATTAGAATTTTCAAGTGGTGTATTTACAGGTAGAATATAATCAGCAGCTATTAAAGCTGTTTCATTAGTATAAAAATCTAATACAACACATAAATCTAATTTTTTTAAAGCCATTTCAAATTCATTAGAATTTGGGGCAGATAGTACGGGATTATCCGCTGAAATTATTAAAGCTTTAATAGAATTTATTGGAAACATTATTTCTCGAGCCAAAGACCCGACTGGAAAAGTGCCCATTACATCAAGATAATTCCCAACCCGGCTTCTATATCTATTAAATCCGCCAATTCCGATTAATTTACCTAGTTTTGCAATATTTATTACATTATACCCGAAAATCAGTCCACCAGGTCGATCCAATTTCCCTGCAATTATGTTTAGTGTATAAACAGCCCAAGCGTTTAAAGTCGAAAATTCAGATAAACATATACCTAACCGCCCATATATAACAGATTTTCGGACTTTTACAAACTTATGAGTAAGTTTATATATTTTATCTGCAGGTATTCTACAAAATTTCTCTACAATTTCAGGAGTAAATCCACCAAATAACTCTTTTAACTTTTCATATCCTACTGTATTCTTTTTAAGAAATTCTTTATCTTCTAATTCCTCTTTAAGAATAATGTTAATCATTGAAAATAACAAAAGAATAACAGTATTTGGATAAATTAGAATATAATATTCGTCATCTTTTGCAAACATTTTAGCTGTTTCATTCCTTCTTGGATCGATAACATAAATCTCACCGCCTTTATTTTTATTTCCTTTAAGAACTTTAATCACATTAGCGCAAGTAACGAGACTTAAATTGGTCACAGCTGGATTTGACCCAATTATTATGAGCAAATCAGTATTTGGTAAATCAGGTATTGGCATCACTATTGAATTACCAAAAAGAAAATGCTGTGCTACGAATAAGTTGTTATTATCGACCGATCCAGCATTGTATAGATTTCTACTCCCTAATCCGCTCATAAATCCAGTAACAAACATTGAATG
>SUPR01000080.1 GCA_005191425.1 Candidatus Helarchaeota ASGARD archaeon Hel_GB_B | reverse complement strand
ACTGTTCCAAAACCGCCTACATCGGTACCTACGCCACCAACAGCTCCAAAGACGCCTGCTCCTGCAGTTCCAACTCCTCCAAAAACTACACCTCAGATCTCAGCTCCACCTGTCAGACCAACAGCTCCCTCTGTTCCACTCCCAAAATCACCGCCAAAACCACCTGTTTCTACTCCACCTATCCCTCATGCAACACCTACACCCCGAGCACCAGCTCCTGAGCCTCGTGCAGGGCCAACAGCCGGAGCTTCTCCCCCGACCATTTCTGGCCTTCGAGATGAAATGTTGTCTGAACTTAAAAGACTTAAAAGCATCATGAAAGGCGGTAAATGATTTAAAAAAAACCATAAAAATTCTTTAATTTCTTAAATAATTTCCAATTTTTATTAACTACCAAAATTTTTATTGTAATAAAGTGAAATGAATATACTTATAACTATTTTATATAAATAAAAATAAATAAATTGATAAATTTAATTAAATTTAAATATTCAAAAATATAAAGTTATTTCAATTTGAATTAAAACTAATAATGCTAATCTTAGGATAAAAAATTACTTTAAAAACATGACAGAAAGATAGGAGAATAGAAAATGCCAAAAATCGATAAAGAGGCTTTTATAAAGCGTGTATATGTTTTAGTAAATGAAATGAAAGTCCCATTAATTGATGCAAAGACATATCATAGATGTGTTATTGTCCCAAATAGAGCAACAGTCCATATTACCTTCAAATATCAGGAAGGAGAAGATTCAAGAGTTAAAGGGTTTCTTGGGCTAGCTGATTATTATCATACAGTTGTTATCAAAATGAAAGATGCATTTTATATCCCAATAGGGTCAATTTTATTTGAATTGACTTGTTAATTGATCCGAACTTTTTTTTCCTTTTCTTATGATATGGCTTGAATTTAATTTAGTTTGATATATTAATTTTATTCATTTCTATTTTTGACTTATTTCTCGTTCCATAAATTCAATTAATGATAAAAAGAAGAATCTCTGGACTAACATATCATAGTGAGTAACATCTCCCAATGAAACTAATTTTGCGACTTCACTTTCTCCAATTTTTCCGCTTTGAATTAAGTTCATGCGTACCATAAATTGATCCTGCATTTCAATAGGTAATAGAATTCTTTGTACATTCTGTTTGAGTTTTTTTCGAAAAGACTGATCTATTAAAATCTGGTTGTTATTTTGAATAATTTTATCAAAAAAATAATCTATTTTATTATAGACATAATCAATTTGAGTAGAATCTATAATATTTAATTGAATATTTGCGTCCAAAAATTCTATTATTTTTTCTTTGTCTACTTCTGAGATATTCCATTTATCAATAATATTGTTTAATTCATTTATAAACTGCCGCTTTAATACTTTTTTATATTCTAAAATATAAGCTTTATTTTCTTTGACATCTGAGCAGATTTCACAAATTTCATTTGATGGCGTTAAATATGCGAACCCTTTACCTTGTGGCCCCAAACCACCTTTAACAATCATAGAAACTATCGGAAATTCAAAATCAAAATTTTTTGAATCTCTTTTTTGCCTAATTCTGAAAAGAATCGAATCATTTATTAAATGGGTTTCTGATATAGTTGTTATATTTCCAAGAAGGTCAAGTGGGAATGTCCCTAACATTTGTTTATTCCTGATTATTTCAAGAGTATAATAACCCTGTATATTGCTCGGCTTTTTATATTTATCATACCACTCCATAAAATTATTATAATCGGAAATTTTTCTAATATTCAATCCAAACATTGTGTATCCATTTAAAAAATCCCTTAAAATTGAAAGGTTATCTTCAATTCCAAAAGGATGGATATCTCCAAAATATAATATAGAATCGTTTTGAAATTCATTAATTATATATTTTGGAAATTCCTTGATTATAAAATAAAAAAATGGTTCAGATATTTTTCCAAATAATTCAGAAATACATTTATAAATCAAAGAATAGCGTGTTTCAGACTTAATGATCTCTCTTGAATTTTTTTCAAATTTTATTTTATTAAAAATACCAAACCGATTAATCTCTTTTAAAATACCAAAAATTAAGTTAATGTTGTGTAATTGAATATTTTTAAGGATCATACGTGAAATTTTAATTGATAAATTGTTAATATTTTTAAAAAGTAGTGGAATATCGACCCCATTTTTTTGTAAATTTTTCAAAAGTATATAAAATTTATTCCAATCATATCTTAATAGTAATCGTTCAATTTCTTTATTTAATTTATCAGCTTGGGGTTCATATATCATTTTTTTCACTACTTATTTTAATATATAATCGGTAATACAAAGCAAAATATTTTATGAAAAAATCTTGTTTATTTAATGATTATTACATTATTGTCTAATATAAATTATAGTGATTTTAAAATGGCGAATTATTTAATTAAAGACATTATTAATGACAATTATCTTAATGAAGAAGTTATATTAAAGGGTTGGGTTTACAGAATAAGGGGTTCAAATAAGAGGATATTCTTATTGTTGAGAGATCCATCAAATATAATTCAATGTGTAATAGAAAAAGAAAGTGATGAGTCATTATATAAATTAGCCAAAAAGATTACCATAGAATCCTCTATAGAAATATCTGGTGTAGTTAAAAAGGATGAACGTAGTCCAATCGGGTACGAGCTACATATTAAAAAATTAAAAATAATTGGACTCGCTGAACCATTTCCTATAACAAAAGATCAAAGTATAGAATATTTATTGGACAAGCGTCATTTGTGGTTAAGAAGTCGTAAATTGATTTCGATTATGAAAATTAGAAGTACTGTTTTACAATCAGCAAGAGAGTGGTTCAACAAAAATGGTTTTATAGAAGTTTCCACACCAATGATAATTACTGCTGCTTGTGAAGGTGGTGCAACTCTTTTTAATTTAAATTATTTTAATCATAAGGCTTATCTCACTCAATCCTCTCAGTTATATTTGGAAGCATTAATTTATTCTCTTGGACGAGTTTATGTTATAGCGCCATCATTCAGGGCTGAAAAATCTCGAACAGTGAGGCATTTAACAGAATTCTGGCATTTAGAAGCAGAGCAACCATTTTGTGATAATGAGCAAAATATGAAATATCAAGAGGAATTAATTGAATATATTATAAAAAGTGTTAGAGAGATAAATAAAAATGAATTAAAAATTCTGAATCGCGATAAATTACCTGAAATTAAAAAGCCATTTCCAAGAATTAAATATGATGAAGCTATAGAAACACTCCAGAAAAAAGGAGTAAATATAATGTGGGGCAACGATTTAGGAACTGAAGAAGAAAAAATCCTTACACTAAATAACAGATTACCTATTTTTATTTATAACTATCCAAAAAAGGTTAAAGGATTTTATCATAAACCTGATGATAATAATCCCGAGGTGGTTAATTGTGCCGACCTTTTAGCACCTGAAGGGCACGGCGAAATTATTGGTGGAGGGCAAAGAATTCATGATAAAGAGCTATTAATTAAAAGAATAAAAGAAGAAAACCTTGATATAAATGAATATGAATGGTATATTGATTTAAGAAAATATGGTACAGTACCTCATTCAGGATTTGGCTTAGGAGTTGAAAGAGTAATTAAATGGATTTGTGGTTTGGATCATATTCGAGACGCAATACCATTTCCTAGAACTATAAATAGAGTTTATCCATAAATTTTTCCAGACTTTTTAAAAAATTAAGAATATTTAAGATTCTTCATCATCAACTACTTCTAAAACTACCTCATCTTCTGAGCTAGTTGCTACTTCCCCTTTATCTGGATTAGAATCAATAAATTGCTTTAAAGCCAGCGCCTGATCTGAATATCCTTTTGCTTTTTTGGGCTGTTTTAGTTCATTTGAAATTTTAGATACTTCAGTTAAAAGGTCAATTAATTTATTAAAATCAACCTTTTTAGTCATTTTTTGAATCTTATCAAGGATTTCTTTTTGTTGGTTCAATAATTTAGGAATTGCTTTTATTTCTATAGATTTTTCAGCATATTCTGCAGCTAATTCGTCTTCTTGAATTTCACTTAAAAGTGTTACAACATTTTCATAATGTTTAGAAGCTTCTGAATAATCATTATTTTCTAAAGCTTTATCTGCTTGTTTTAACAGATTAAAAATCGTCCGAGGAATGCGCTCACTTTTTTCAATTATTTCTCGAGCAGCTTGCGTCTGGCCTTTTTCCAAGAGTGTTTGAGCTTGTGCAATTAATTTCTTTTTCAATCCTTCTGGGCTAAATTCTTCAATTCCACCCGCAAAATTCTCTTTATAATATTTTTCTACAATCTCTTTTATCTCTTCAAAGTCTATTTTTCCAATAATTTCGTCTTTAAATTTAATCAGTTTTCTTCTAAAATCAGAAGCTTTTTCATCAGGTCTTAATAATAACAAAAAGATAACCCGACGCATAGTATTGTCCTTTTGGAATTGAACAAATTGACTTAAGACTTCAGTTCCAGACAAATTCAATGTGATCTGTTCTTCAGGTGGTTCTTTGGCAGTATGCATCATAAAGACTTGCATTGGAATATCTTCGTTATAATGCGGCTCGGCTGGTGGATATCTTGCTCGTACATTTGGCCCTTTAATTCGGTCCCAATCTACAATTAATAATGAATAAGGCATACTTTAATCCTCCATATCTATTTTCTTATTAAAATTTTCATAAATGTTGTTTGCTATATTCATAAATAATTTATCAACATTTTCTCCAGTCTTAGCAGAAGTTTCAAAAAATAAAAGTCCCATTTTATCAGCAAGAAGTTGTCCTGAGTTCTGGGATATTTCTCGTTTTTCCGTAAGGTCCTTTTTATTTCCTACTAAGACTCCATGTATATTTTCTTTTCCTAAAATATCTGAAATATCTTTATACCATCTAGAAGAATTTATAAAAGTATCTTTATCTGTAAGGTCATATACAATAATGAATGCATTTGCGCCTTCATAAAATAACTTTCTAATTTTTGCAAATTTAACTTGACCTGCAATGTCCCAAATATATAACCCCACTCTTACAGATCTATCATCTTGAGTTATAAGCACATTTTTAACTGAAACCTGAACCCCCACTGTTGGTATATATAATTCTTTAAATTTTTTTTCTGTATATTGGAGCATTAATGTTGTTTTCCCAACAGCAGGGTCTCCTATTACCACAATCTTATATTTAAAGTCATATTCAGCCATTTTGTTTCACTGATATTATCTTTTAATGTTAAGCAAACAGACATACAATTATTATTTTTTTACATATATATTACTTCAGTTTTTAAATTCAATCTATTAATAATGAATTCCATTTAATATAGCTGATTTATTAAGAAATTTTATAGTATTTTTGAGTGAAAAATGAGTTTTTTTATCACAAGTCTTGGGTTAAGACATTAAGTTAATGACTTTTTGCTTTAAAATAGTAATGAATATTTGTTTCTTAATAAAAAAAAGAGAAATTTTTGTTAAAAAATATGGAAAAGATGTAAAATCAATAGTAATATGAGAACAGAAACAATTATAATTATGATAAAAAAGATAAACTTAAATGTTTTTGGAATGTCCGGCGATTTAAAAATATATCTCCTATCAAGTCGTCCTATTACATAGACATCAAATTCATTTTCTTTATATTTACAATACAATTTAACTACTGGTGCATGATCTGCTTCACTTCGTTGCAACTCTATTTTGATAATTTTAAGTCCATTATATTGAGTCCGTTCATCGGCTAATTTTTTAATATCTTGGTAGGTTGATTTAGTAATATTGTAGAGCTCTTCATTTCCGTTAAAATCATCAATTGTGGTGTTTTCAATATTTAATATAAAATTGGTCCCTTCTGGTGAAACTTCTGGAATTATATTTAAAAAGTCTACGCCAAATGAGCTATAATATCTTGAATCAGCTACAGGTTGCCATTTCCAAATTAAGATTTTTAAAGTTGTTATTTTACCACAGCCTTTACACCGTTCACATAAAGTAGTCCCTGTTCCTTTACAGTGAGTACATTCAGTTCCTTTAACTTTTTTTAGACCTTTGCAATAACTGCATTCTACTTGTCCCGTCCCACCACAGTTGGGACATGTGCTTGTAGAATCACTCCCAGCTATTGGATATTTATATACTTTTTCTTCAAAAGATACCGGTGGTTCCCGACTTGCATTGTTTATCTGTTCCTCAGTATAATATGTTAGTTCTGAATTTTCTAATGCTGGTATTTCTATTGATTCTGTTTTCTTACCCTCATAAAGATTTCTTACAGTAATTATGATGAAATCCCCAGCTTCATCTGAAATTAAATTGACATTTTTAAGGAAGTCCGAAGGTAAATATAACTTTTTCAAAAATGAGTCAGAAATCTTTTCCTTCCACTCATTAAATAATTTTTCTCTTGGTGGCTTCTCTTCACCTGGTTTCTCGGGTTCTGGAGCTATGTTCTTATAAGGTTCATCACTTTCTGAATCTGGAAGGTTAAAAGGGATTCTTAAAGTGGGGTCTCCATTACATATCTGTGTCAAAATATATTTTTTCTTAATTTCATATTCTATTTTTGTACTTTCATCATCTTTTAAACTGGCTATCTTATCAAACATTACATTCGAAGACAATTGAAGTATTTTCCCAATTATATTTAATTTATTTTCAAAAATTAATTTAAAAAAGTCTACATTAATTTCACGACATACATCAAGATCAATTGATTCAGAAAATCCAGTTGCACAGACTGCTCCTCCGTCCGGATAATTTAATATCTCTTGAATAAAAACTTTTTGATGCTCGTATTGAATTGCCCCTGCATTAGGACAATTTGATAATACTATTTGTAATTTTTGATCATTTTGTAATTTTTTGATATTACTGTTATTTAATCCATTATTTACTGACCAACCAATTCGTTCTCCTCTTCCTATATTATATGAAATAATTGCACCTTTATTAATTTCTTGGATCAATTCTATTTCATTATTTTATGAATTTAATATAATTGGTGTATTAATTTTATCCTTAACATATTCAAAGACTTTTTCCATTACTTCTTGGAATAATTTCTGTCCTGATTGAAAGACCATTAAATCTGAAGTTAACAACATTTTTTTAATCCAATTGTACTCCTCACTTTCTGGTATGCCCTTCGTGATGTAATCGTGAATTTGTTTCTCATAAAATAGTGTTTTATTAATTATTTTTTTTAAACTATATTCATTAGAAACAGAGATTCTACTTATCGGAAAATTTATTTCATCTTTATTTTCTTCACAATTTGCATAGTATAAATCTGAAAAAAAAGTAATTTCTACTTCATTATCTGTTTGGTCTTTACCCTTCCACTAACAGCAATAGATGGGAATTATATGTGGATCACCCACAAATAATATGTAATCAATTTTTTTCTTATCATATAAATCTTTAATTTTTGATTTTATTGCTCTAGACATTTTGAAAAAGAATTTAGCCTTCCCTTCTTGTTGAATTGGGTTTAAATTTGATGTATCCATTACTTTTTTATATTCATTTATCACTTCCGGGATAATATCTTCATCTTTTATTTTTTTAAAGAAATTACTTTTTTCTATTTCCTCTACTAAAATTATATTTTCTTTTGGAATTGAATAGAAAAACCTCTTAAATGAAAGAAACCTATCCAAAGCGGCTTTTAATTTAGTTCCAGTTATTATAATGAAATTTTCGGAATTATTCATTATTTGTCCCCTTATTAGATTATTTTATATAGATTTACAACATAAAAATATATTTCTCAATAAATAAAAAGGTGATGGGCCATCAGGGCTTCGATCCCTGGATCTCTCGGTTATCAGCCGAGCGCTGTAGTTAAGATATTTTTTATATCTTTTTAACCAAGCTAAGCCAATGGCCCTTTTTTTATTTGGTAAATCTTTAGTGAATTTAATCATCTATATAATTGTTTTTAAATTTTATGTACTTCATATTTAAAAACTTTTTTTCAATATAAAATAAAAAAAATAGAAATTTATTAGGATTCTAATGCTTCTTTTAAATATATTTTAAATTTTCCGAGTGTCCCGCCATAATTACCTGAGGTTATCTTTTTTATTCCTGGAACTTTAACTGCAGCTTTAACTCCTGCTCCTGTTGCTTTTGTCAAGATATCCAAATTTATACCATTAATTACTATTTCTAAAATGGAATTAACTCCATCTGGTACAAGTGAATCTTCTATTTCATTTTTTAAAGTCGGACAATATTGATGGTTTGTACTAGCGTGCAAGAATTTTGAATACTTTATAGAACCAGTTTTTGAGCCACTCCGACAAACTCCACCTGGAAAACTTGTAATTACTCCGTCAAATTCATTAATAGCTTTAACAGCAGCCATTGCTGCTTTTAATGTATTTTCTTGAGTATCACCCATAATAAAGAGGTTTCCACCAGCTATTCCTTTTTTAGCTCCAAAAGATTCTTCTATCGAAAATATACCTTCCATTACTGGTATATCCCACATAGTTCTACCATTAAAATCTCTACTTTTTTCCCACCCATCGCCAAAATATTTCATCATTTTTCCTATTGATAAAATCATTGGTTTTTCCGTTTTTTTATCGATATCTGGTTCATCTTGTAAATTATCAAACACAGCAGTGGTTGGACATGTTAAAAAGCATTGACCAACCCTGTTCATTAATGCATTTTTTAAACCCTTTTTGGAAGCGAACACTAAAATCGAAACTCCCGGACGCCCATCTGGCGTTTCATTTGGACTTAGTATTTTTTCTATGGCAGCTTCACAATCGCATGCAATAGTAGAAACTGCATATCCAGTAAAGGTTGTAGCAGCAGTTTTTGCCCAGTATTCATCTATACCAGTTACTATTAACCTAACATACCACATTGAAAATGCTTCAGCATATGTATCTTCTACAAATACCCCGTTTATATCCATTTTATTACCTCATTGTTATTTAAACTCTAATTTTAATTATTGGTTTTTCTTTGTTTAATATTTTAACTTTGTATTTTTAATTCTTTTCGTTTTCAAATTTAATTCTAATCTTGGTTTAATGTTTTTAATACTAAATTTTTTCTTAAAACTTTTCTTTTTTACTTATTTTTTAATAAAATTATTTCAATTCAAAACAAATATGGTAAATTGTTTCATTTAAAATTAAGATGACCAGTTTTAAATTGATTAAATAAAATTTTTAAAAAGTATATTAGAAAAAATTGAATTATTTATGGTTTAAATTTTCTGATTAAATTGTCTTTGTATTGTTTTTAGATAAAATTAAAGTGTAAAGCAAGAATATATTTCATGTTTAAATCTAATCCTTTTGAATATTTTTTTTAATTTGTTTATTGGCATGTATTATTGCAAATAATAAAATGGGGACTAACCAAATTAGAATTGAAATTAATAGTAGCCATTCAAGGAAAGGACCACCGTATAAAATATTATATATTGCTACAGTGAAGGGTAAGAATATTCCAATTAGACCTAAAATAAAATTAAATGGTTTAGGGACAATTTCCTGTTTTGCAAAAATGATTGCAAACCCCAAAAAAATTGCCGACAGTGAAAATCCTCCAAATGCGCCATATGAACAAATTCCATGCATTCCCATGAGATCTCGATCTTCACTAAAAATTCCTACACCTATATAAAAGAAACTCCCAAACATACTTAAAAAGAAGTTTGCGCCCATAAATCTGTATATCCACCGGTGTTGTAGATTTACATCTTCTTGGGTATTAGGTAAAGGCGCAATAAACTTTTCTAAATAAAAGGTAAAGGGAATAGTTAAAATACCGGCACATATACAGGCTATATCATAAAGATAAGGGGCAGGTGTATAATTCCATGAACCTAAATCACTAATATAATGTGTCATTATTGAATAACCTTCAGGACCAAAAAATTCTGCAATTATAGCCCCAATAATTAAAAATCCAAAGTATAATACAATCAAGCAATATCCAATGATTTTAATAAGTTTAGGATTTACTATAATCGAATAAATTTTATGTGAAAATGAGATTTTTGTTTCAGTATTCAATTATATTCACCTATTTATTTCACTATTGCAACCAATTTGAAATTGATTTCTCATCTTATATTAAAAGATTTTTTACTAATCTCTCACTTAATATGGGAATAAAACTTTTTACTAATGATCTTAAAATGGAAAAAAAAAAAGATATATTTAATTTTTTATTTAATATTCTAATTATGAAGGCAGCTGTTTTAACGGAGAAAGGGATCGAAATAAAAAATATACCCAAGCCTAATATCGGAGAACATGATATTTTAATAAAAAATGAAGCCGTAGGAATTTGTGGAACGGATTTAAGCATTATAAGAGGAGATTATAAAATACCGCTTCCAAGAATATTGGGCCATGAATTTGCTGGATATATTGAAGAAAAAGGGGCTAAAGTAAAAAATTTCAAAATTGGGGATAGAGTTACAAGTGAAATAAATGTTTCTTGTGGAGAATGTTATTTTTGTAAATCAGGGCAGAGGACGCAATGCTTGAGTGTAAAGGCGCTTGGGATTTTTTTAGACGGAGCTTTCTCAGAATATACAGTTACTCCTGATATTAATGTCTACAAAATTGGGCACTTAAGTTTTGATGAAGCCACTTTTATTGAGCCATTAGCTGCAGCGATTAATACATATAAAATGTCGCCTCTTCAAAAAGACCATAAAAATGTAGTAATAATTGGACCTGGTAAACTTGGGCTATTGGTTCTTCAAGTTACTAAATTATTAAAAAGGAATGTAATCGTAATTGGGCGTTCACATTTGGACATAGCTAAAAAGCTTGGTGCAGATTATATAATTGATATAACAAAAGAAAATTATATTGAACGAGTTATGGAGTTAACAGATAATATTGGTGCGGATGTAGTCATTGAAACAACTGGAAACTCGGGTGGAATTGAAATGGGGATGAAAATAATTAGGAATAGGGGTTTATTTTGTCTAAAAAGTACTCATGGCTTAATGGTCCCAATAGATATTACTGCATTAGTTGTAAAAGAGTTGCATTTTCAGGGTTCTAGGTGTGGTAATTTTCAAGAGGCTCTAAAAATCATTGACAAAATAAAATTAAAACCATTAATATCTGGCATTTATCCTTTAGATACCATCAAATTAGCTATTAATGAAGCTTTAAAACGCGAAAATATAAAAATAATCGTCCATCCCAACGAATAATTTCAGATAATAAAAAATAGAAAACAAAAAAAATTAAGATAATTAGAAATAATTTAAATTTATTCTTCTTCCGGTGGGGCTTTTAATTTTTCTACTTTAGTCCCAACTACTTTTTTATCGTTTGGATTAATGTATAATATTAATTTTTCAACGTCTAATTCCTCGTATTCAACATACCAAATATTTTTTGGTGGTTCTCCTTTAATTGCGCCCTTATTCTTTTTAATCCAATCTTCAGATTTTTTAGGACTTAATTTTCCGACATTTATTACACAATTTGGATATTTACTTTCAAATTCGTCTGCTTCTTTATTACCTTCAATAGCTTCGAGTGCATCATCCTCAGTGAATTTTGCCATAACAATTCATCTCATTAATTGCTATTTTTCTATGATAATTATTAAAATTGTAGATTTTAAAAAATATTTTTTTTGGAATTGTTTAATTTCTTTAGAGATTAAAAATATTACGAATATATACAAAAATAAAAAATTTATATTAGGCAATTAGGTTTTTAATGGGAGTGATAAATAAAGGTATTATATTATATGGGAAAAGAATAGGAGTTTAAATAGTCTGAAATTCAGGTTAACAATTTTAAAAATAGAATAAAGGAATTAATAAAAAACAAAATAATAGTATAAATTAAAATAAATTAACTTATTTCATTTGCTTCCAATATTTTAACAATTTTAAATTGTGGATTCTTTTCTTGGCATATACGGATTGCATCTTCTACTGAGATTGCAGATATGATCATAGTAAATGTAATTTGTTTTTCATTTTGAAATTTAATTCTAAATTTTTTATAAATACCTGGTAAATGCGGCGTTGGCTCGGTGAATGATTCCCTATGATTATAACTATGTCCATAAGAATTAAAATCTTGAATATTTTTTAACTTGGAAACTTGTTGGGGCGCTACTGTATTATCTTGAATATTTTGTGGATACGCAGTAGATTTGGGTGGTAATGGGATTGATTTAAATTTAGTTTGAGTTGAAATGGGTTTAGGTTCTGATGATGGTGGAGCAGGAATTGCTGGACTCCCTTTTGGTACTGGAACTTCTTTCTTTAATCCACTTGGTGGGATAAAACTAGATACTTTTATATTTTTTAAATCTCTAATTTTATTTAAAATTTTATTATATTGTGTATCTCTCAAAGGATTTTCTTGAATTGATTGTATTTTATTAATAACTGGTCTAACTTTTTCGATCTCATGCATTTCTTTTCGGGGAGTTAAAATGTCTATAACTTCCTTTGCTGCCTTTTTCATATTCATAATCATTATAGCCATGTCTTCTCTTTTATTTGAAATGCAAGCGATATAACCAAGATTTTCAATTGGGCAGACTACCATGTATGGAGTTATTCCGTGGCTTTCTCCCTCAGTCATTATTAATAAATAACTTATTTTATTACCTAAAAGTGTATTTTGAAGTTCTCTTCTTGTATCTTCAGCCCCAGTCAATGAGAATAAAGTAGTTGCAGCAATTAATTCCTCTTTATCAAAATTTTGCTGCGGCAATTTTGATGCCATAGCTAACCCTTGCCAATCAGCAATAATTACGGCTTGTATCTCTACAGAAGATAGTAAATCCTCTAGAATACGGTTTAACTCTGATGATTTTGATTTTATTATTTTGTCTTCTATAGAATCACCTAATTTTATCTGATAAAGAGAGAACTATTAAATCAATTAAAAAAATTATCGATTAAATCACATCAAATATTTATTGATAATACTATTAAAATTTTCGTAATTTATTTATTATACATAAATTATATAACACTTTCAAAAATTCTAAATAAATTATGAATTTTACTTAAAAAATCTATTCGTAAATTGTAAAAGGGAATCATAAAAATCAATGATATATGAAATAAATTTTTTAAGAAATTTGATAATAATTTAATTTTCTAAGTAATTTATTTATAAATGGTGTTAATTCAAATGAGAGATATACCACATTACCGTCAGTTATATAATACATGTGGTCTGAGTAGTCTATTAATGTTGGCAAATCCAGAGAAAAATGGAAATTTACAATATTTATTGAACGATATTTGTAAGTTAATAGGTATAAATCCTGAGTTTAATCGTCCATTAAATTGGCAATTGGGTTGCGGGTATTTATTATTGAAAATGAGTTTCAATCGGGTATTAGGCTGGCATTTAAAGAAAGAGTTTGGTGATGATTTCAGTAATTTTAAACTTTTATTAGCAAATCAGCTCTATCAAAAGTTATTAAATTATGAAAATAAACAAGATTTAAAGATGGTTTCTATTATCAACACCTTTTTTAAAAGAAAAATAATCAGGAAAAAGCTTTTAAGAATATATATGGACGACATGAAAACAAATTTAGAGTTAAAATTATTAGCATATTTCTTTGGTGGTAGGTTTATTCCAAATGAAGATTCAAACGATGGAACTGGTTGCTATATTATCAAAAAAAAGAACAAAAAAAGCGTTAAAAAAATAGATGAAATGGTGAACGATGGTCTAATGTTAGGCTTGTTTAATCATTGGATGGCTGTTAAAAATATATATCAGAATGAGCAAAACAAATTTATATTAGCCATAAATGACCCATTAGGTAATCGAAAAGATATTGAATTTGACAAAATAACTGTTGATTATCGATTTTATCATTATAAATTTGATAGTGGATTGCGAGATAAAATGGATATGGTCGTTAGAAGAGCCCTAAAATTAAGAAAATATCCAAAAATTCTTTAAATATTACACAAACAATTAAATAAAAAAAAGTTTAATTAAAACAAAAAGATTATTTGAGAACGAACACATAATAAATTCAAAATAAAATAAAAATTATTAATGAATTAAGGTATCTAATTTGAACGGAAATTCTAAGTATCTAATTGGTATGGACCATGATAGCTGGAATATTGCATTTCCCTTATATTGTAAAAGAGTAAGCGATGAAATTCCAGATGCAGATGGTTTAGAACTTAATTTTGAGCACCCTGATCTATTTAAGTTATTTCCTTCTTATGATATTGTTTCTTATATAAATGAAACTATATCTTCATACAATTTTAATAGTATATCTATACATTCATTAACTCGAGACATTAATATTTCCAGTTATAATCCTAGAATTAGGGAAATCTCTTTTAAGGAATTAACTAGAGCTATTGAATTATTCTCTAAATTAGATTCTGCTCAGTTATTGTATTTTTTAGTCCATGGCGGTCAAAATAGTTTTAGAGCGCCATCTCAGTTTAGTAAAAATAACCTACATTTCTCTTTATCTGTTCATATTGACAATTTAATAAAATTGAAAAAAATTTGCGATGATTATGGAATAATTTTAACCATTGAGAATCTAATTTATTCCAGTTGGCGTTTATCTTCAAAAATCGAGTATTTAGAATCACTTTTTGCTGAAATACCTGATTTAAAATTTACATTTGATATTGACCATGCATCATTTGTAAGTTATTCTTATGCAAGAAAAATGCTACAAAAATTTATTGATAAAGTTAATGTAGTACATGTTGGAATTATAAATTATTTTCATAAATTTAAAAATCTCTTATCTTCTATTAAGCCACATTTTGTATTTGAGCCCCATAGTATAAAAAATAAAATTCATCTTTTTCAAAATTTAAATAAAAATGTCAAAACAGTAAAAAGGTCATTTATCAATAATAATTGTCCAGAGATAGCATTTTCAGAACAAAAAATAATTAAAAAACCTGACATTTAATTTTTTTAGAACATTAGAATTTTATTCTAAAAACAATTAAAAAAATAAATATCCTTTTAATCTTTTTCTAAATGGTCTTAGACTTTTAATTACCTTTTTAAAGAAATTAATATTCTATTAAATTATTAATTAATTCGGTGATGTCCAAAACTTTTATTTTTCCAATATTCTCTGAATTTTTAAAATGGTATTTACATAAAGGGCATGCTGAAATCAAATACTCTGCGCCAATTTCATGGGCATTATTTACTCTTATTACTCCAATTTTTTTGGACAAATCCGGAAAATTCACTCTAACACCACCCCCTGCTCCACAACAAAAGCTTTTTTCTCGATTTTGATCAAATTCAATAAAGGAAATGTCTGGAATCTTTTTTATGATATCTCGGGGCTCGTCATAGACCTTCATCGCTCGACCTAAATGACATGGGTCGTGATACGTCAATTTAGCCTTTAATTGTTTAAACATAAGTTTGTCTAAGTTATCTTTAATAATTTGCACTATATGATTTACCTTAAAATCAAAATCTTCAATATATTTTCGATATTCTTCTGAAATAGTTCTATAACATGCACTACATGGTGTAATTATATTCTTAATTCCAAGTTTTCTCCATTCATTAACATTATGCTTCATTTTTTCAATTGCAGTGTCCAAAAAACCGGTTCTAATTGCAGGTGAGCCACAACATTGTTCTTGGTCCATCAAAATAAATTTTATTTTCAATTTTTTTAAGATTTCAATAGTTGACTTTGCTATTTCTAATTCTCTAAACGAGGACATACATCCTAAAAATAATAAAGTGTCCGTGTTTTTTTCGTCTGGTATTATATTTTTTATTGAATTAAATCTATTTTCATTATTTTCTCCTAATGGATTATGGTATTTTTTAATATTTTCTGATATTCTGGAATATTTTGAGACATCTATTCCTGATCGGACGATATCCGTTCTACTAATAGTTATTAACTCTTCAACGCCTACTTCGGGTAAACAATATTCATTACATAAATTACAAGTCAAACAAGAAAATATAATATCCAATGAATTCTCATCATAACTTCGGATATTTTT
>SUPR01000079.1 GCA_005191425.1 Candidatus Helarchaeota ASGARD archaeon Hel_GB_B | reverse complement strand
ATCAACTTTAAATGTTTCACAGTAATATACCTCTTCCTTATGTCTTGCATAACTTCCATGTCTGCCATCAGTAATTGAGATTACCATATCATCGTGCAAAATGTTATTGTTTTTATCTACCATATCATAGATCAAGTTTAGTAATTCATAACTTTTATTTTTATGAAATAAATAAATTCCCTCATCCTTATTCATTGCTAAATAATCACTTTTTTTCATTAATGATAGTGTTTTTTCCTTAGAAAAACTCATCATAGTTATTGACGGAGCAATCATCAATTTAGTATTAGCATCATGAGCGATACCACATGCTGTTTCAATTGCTTTTAATGAGATGTCCGAAGTGAAAGATGTAATATCAAGCCATTTAGATGATTCAATAATTCCTTTTATCTTATCGTCATTAATTTCTTCTGGTGAAAGAGTATCTGCTGCTCCATGATAAACTAAAATTGACCTGTCTCTATGTCCCCATGTTGGACTTAGAATAATACTAATACCGGTTTCTTTTTCATCTGTTTTAATTATTCCGGACGTGTCTACATTAAAGCGCTTTAAAGTATTAATTTGTTTCTCTCCATATTGGTCATTACCGACTTTTGATAATGCAACGACCTTTAGTCCAAGCTTACTTAATGTACACGCAGTATTTAAAGCTGAACCACCACTAACACTCTTGATCCGTTCTATTGGGATCTTATATGAGTAAGGTACACAAAGATAACTTGCACTATCAATTTCTGATTCTAATGTCATCTGTTTTAATGCTGAAGTACGGATAATTAAATCATTTACCGAGCTTCCTAAACAGCAACAATCATATAATTTGTTTTCATCATTCATAAGATAACCCTCGTTTATCAAATAAAGTCATATTTAAAAAATATTATATATATATTGTATAAAATTGTTTATAACTTTAAAAACTTAATCGCAATTGATTATGTATTTTTATATTAAAATTAAAAATAATCTATAAAACAAAAATTATCAATTAAAATGAGCATTAAAAAATTAAACTTAGTAAATGAGACTATTCTTGCTCCTCTTACCGACTTTAATGACCATGCATTTTTATTATTATGCCGAAAATACAATGCCAGTCTTCTTTTTACTCAAAAATATAATGTTAATGCATTAATTAACAAATTTCAAAAATTCGAGGATGAACTCAAAACTTACAAAAATGAACACCCTATTTTTATACAACTTATCGGAAACGATCCACAAAAAATTAGTAGGGCAATTGAGTTGCTCGAATCCTTCGATTATGATGGTTATGATTTAAATTTGGGTTGTAATTCTCCTAATTCTATAAAGAATAATATTGGCGGGTCGCTTCTTAGAACTCCTGCAAAAATTGGGGCTATTATTAATAAAATGGTGCAGTCTACAAATAAATTTGTGTCTGCTAAAATCAGGATTGGGTTTGACAGATATTCTATAAATGCATTAGAAGTTGCTAAAACTATTGAAAAATCTGGTGCGGACTTCCTCACAATTCATGGACGGACAGTTGAAGCTGGATATTCGGGAAAATCTAACTTAGATATCATAAAATATGTCAAAGAAAACATTGACATACCAATAATTGGAAATGGCGATATTATTGATGGCCCAACAGCTGAATTAATGAAAAAATATACGAAATGCGACCTTTTAATGATTGGAAGGGCTGCTATAGGTTATCCAAGGATTTTTTATGAAATTAATTATTATTTTCGTAATCACAAATCGTTGAAGTGCTCTAAAAATCTCTATAAAAAAATTCTGATTGAATATTATCTTTTATTAAAAAAAGTATACCCTGAAAAAATACAAAATTTATCTTTCCTAAAAAATAAAATAACACAATTTATTCGTCCTAAATTATGTAGACGCTTTTTTAAATCTGCTATTCTCGAACAAAATACAATTTTAGGAATTGAAAATTTAATATTGAACGAATGATTATAAATTTTTAATATAACTTAATGCAATTCAAACAGATCAAAAATCTCCTATAATCTTTTTAGTTTAAAAAAGAAAAAATGACTTGTAAATTTGAATCCTTTTAAACACAGGGAAATTCAATGTATGATTCTACACAGAAATGGATTTTTGAATTGGGGCCTAAATTTATCTCTTCAATTGGAATAAAAAAAGGTAATATTGTGGTAGATTTTGGCTGTAATGAGGGGCACTATACTTTTCCAATTGCACAAATAGTAGGGTCTGAGGGCAAGGTGTATGCAATAGATAATTCTGAATCTACTTTAAATGACTTGAAAAAGGAATCTATGAAATTAGGACTAGACAAATTTAGGAATATAATAACTATAAATAATAATGGGTCATTAAGAATTCCCTCAATTGAGGAAAAAACTGTTGATTGTCTTCTTACTTTTGATATTCTTCATTATTTAGATAAAAAAGAAAGAATTTCTCTTTATAAAGAAATAAATAAGATCTTAAAACCTGATGGAAATTACTTTGTTTATCCCAAGCACCATAAAAATGATTGGCCTATGTGGAATCTTGCAGATCTCGATGTAAAAGATATAATTAATGAGATTGAATCTTGTGGATTTAGATTAACATGGAAAAGAGAATTTGAATTATTTCATTATTATGGTTTAAACCGCGGAATTGTGTTAAATTTTTCCCATTAATCATACTGGGCTTTATCTAATTACGCCAAGACCTTTTTATTTACTGTATTTATATTTATAATTAAATCCCTTAAAAATAAAATATTAAAACGTTAAATCGGAAATTAGTGCACCATATAAGAGATGTTAAAAGTTCAAAAAGAGGTGCTAAAAATATCTAAAGATGAATTAAATAATGGAATTATAAGATTAACTATTGAGTCTCATAATGGAATAAATAATCAACAAATCGACATATTTAGCGAGTCTAAATGGATTCCTGGGTTAAAGAATATTGACGGATTTAATACACTGATTTTTAATAAAGGCAAAAAAAGTATATCAAAACAGTTAAGATTATTAAAGAAGACTAATTCTGAATTAATTTATACTTCAGATAACCCTGATATTTCAATTGATTTAAAAATTAATTTAAATGAACACTTACACTTTGAATATGAAATAAATTTTAAAAAAAAATTTAGATTTTCTAGTTTAATTGCAAAATACAAGATATTAATGGGGAAAAATCCGGATTTTACTTGGGTGCCGCATTTAAGGCCTAAAATGGAACATATTATCCCAGATCATGTATTTAGATCGCCTGTAATAATTTACAACAAAAATGATATTTCAATTATAATGGTACCTGATTTAAAGTTATTAGGAAATTATAGACCCGTTCAATCAATTATGGACTTCAATTTATGTCCTAATGTTGATAATGAACCATACTTTTATTATGGCTTTGGAAATTATAAGCCTGTTTCTCATATTCTATTTAAACATAACCCTAATAAAACGATAAAAATTAAATCCAAGCATATATTAACTTTTGGATATTATATTTTAGTTTTTAAAGTTAAATCCATTTTAGAATTACTAAAAAAAATTAATACGTTCTTGTGGAATAAATATGGTAAAAATTTATTATATGACGATTTTGTTCCACAAGTAGTTCCATTTGATATTAATGTAAAAGAAGGAATAGCTGCTATATTGGATCGCCATAAATGTTGGACTGATTTTAAAATAAATACGCAAGATTGCGGTGGCTTTTTTCAAAATAGCTGGTTAGGAAAAAGTAAAAGAAAATATAAATTTATAACTCATAAGAACATAGAAAAGCATCGCGGTGAAAATGTCAGTCAAATTGCTAGCCAAGAATCAATTTGGGGTAAAATTGTTATGCATTTTTCAAACAGTTTATTCTGGACCAAACTTTTTGATAAATTAACTAGAAATTTTCCAATTATAAAGCGTACTGCAGAAATTTGGAATAATGCATGGTTTTTAAATATTAGGAGTGGATATGGTTTCCGATATTTTGGTGAATTTTGGGATGATAAAGATTTAATAAAAAAAGGGACTCAAATATTAAATACTGTACTTAATCTCACAAGAATTAAAGGCGTATTTCCGAGTGTAATTTTTCCTCCTCAAGAATATGATAATAATATAATTACAATTAATGGACTAAAAGCTTTTATTCCTTCAAATGACTTTCATTTAGTTGACACTTGCTTGACAATGTATTGGGCGCTTAAATATTATCAAGATTTTGAACAAAATCAGGAAATTATAATAAAATCAGCTGAATTAATGGATTTGTTAGAAGATATACAATTATCAAACGGTGCAATACCTGCTTATATAAATTTTCAAGAGGACAATAAAACTCCGATAATTAAGGACTTATTAATAGATTCAGCCAGTTCTGGTGCGCCATTAATGTTTATTATGGAGTATTACAAAGTAACTAATGACCCAAGATGTATTGTTATTGCTAAGAAAATTGCATATTATTTAGAAAAAAAAATAATTCATGAAGATAAATGGCATGATTTTGAAATATTTTTTTCATGTACACATTTGCCTTTTGATTTCTATGATTATAACACTAAAAGTCATCCAATGAATACTCTTTGTATATATTGGAATGCTGCCGGACTAATTTCTCTTTTTAGGTTTACAAAAAATAAAAAATTCTTAGATTTAGGTGAACGGGTATTGGGTGTCTTATCTCTTTTTCAACAAATATGGGACATGCCATACATCAGTTTTAATACATTTGGTGGATTTGGTTCACAAAACGAAGATGCAGAACTATCTGATGCTCGCCAAGCTTTATTTGTTAGAATTTTTTTGGAATATTACTTAGAAACTGGTAAAATCGAATATATGGAACGCGGAATAGCTGCATTAAGAGCAAGTTGGGCAATGCAACTCCTAAAAGAATATAAGGAACAGTGTCCAGGTAATATTAAAGGTATCAACACAATTGATGGTGTAGATAAAGGATGTATATTAGAAAATTACGGACACTCGGGGCATGATTTCCGAGTGCCAGGATATGTAATGCTTGACTGGGGTGTAGGAACATCAATATCAACTACAGCATATGTAAAAAAGCATTTTGGCGACATTTTTATTGATTTTGAAAGAAAAACTATTTTTGGTATAGACGGCGTCCTGATCCTCGAGTATAAATTTGATAAAACTCAATTAAACATTGATTTTAAAATTATCTCTGGTAAAACATATGTTCTTATCAAAGGCAGAGCACCAGTTGAACCCAATTATAAAATAATTTTAAATGGTAAGTCTATCGGTAAAAAGGACAGAAAAATATTAATTAATGGTTTTAAATTGGATATAAAATAAAATGATTCTGTTTAATTCGATATTTTAAAAAAGTAATTTAAAATAGAAGACCTATATCAAATAAAATAAAATTATAATAAGAAAAATATAAAAAAATAAAAAGAAATTTATTATTTTATGCTTTAATAGCGAGTTTTACATCTGATTTAGTAATTGTTTTTCGTTTAGCATGTTTTGCTAATTCAAGTGCTTTCTTTGTGATGTCAACAGCTAAATCTTGTAAATAATCCATTAATGTTAAGACTGCATCAGCTGCAACAATGTTTGCATCAGCTTCTTGTTTCATTAATCGCCTTAAAGCAGTTTTAGTAATTACTTTAGGTGCTTTAGCCATATTTCATAACCTCAATTAATTAAATTATTTTTGTGACCTAATTTTTTTTGGTATAACAAAATGTTTTTGCTATAATTTATTTTCATCCCAATAGACTATTTAAATGCTTCGGTTTATAATCGATTACTTAGTTGTTATTTACAAATATTATAAAATCTTTCTAAATTTTTGTCGAAAGTGGTTTTATGTTTCATATGAGAATTTAACAATTAAAACTCTCAAATTTTGATATGGAATTATATTATAGTTATTATTATGATATTTGGTAAAAATACCAGTAGAACTAAACGATTTAAATAAGATCATAAAATATCCAACTTAGATTTCTATTAATTGATTATTTTGACATTAAATTAATATATTTTAAATATAATAATTAATTTTTACATTACTTTTATGGATTATAAATCCAAAATTTTTGTATGATCTGTCTAACATAACGCTTGGACAATTAGATCTTTTTAGATTTTTTTCAAATTATTATTTGGGAGAAAATTGATCTGAATATATTAACGAAAAATGGGATTTTAATTTTATAGTATCATAAAAACCAGATAAGATAATTTGAAATAACTTCTTTAAATAGAAATTAAAATAAAAATCCCTTATTTATTTTGGAAAATAATTTTGAAGATCTCCAAAATTCGATAAAAAATGTAAAATCAAAAATTATATATAATTAATAAAAAAATGTAAGATTACCATCCATTTTAAAAAAAATTAAAAAGTTAGGGCATAATAAATAAAAAACAGTAAAGTATGGTATATAACTTAAAATTTAATAAATAAATGTGATTAATATGGTCGATATAAGTGTGCCTGTCTTGATCTTAAATTATAAAACTTATGAATTAGCAACAGGCAATAAGGCATTAAAAATTTCAAAAATTGCTGATCAATTAGCAAAAGAATATAATGTTGAGATAGTTATTGCGCCACAATTTACTGATATTCATAGAATTTCTCAAGTGGTAGACCAAGTAAAAATTTTTGCGCAACATGTTGACCCAAACGAACCCGGTAAATCGACTGGACATATTATAATTGAATCAATAAAAGAAGCAGGTGCTATTGGCACTTTATTGAACCACGCAGAATACAAGATCCCATACGATATTATAGAAAAGACATATGAAAGGTTAAAAATGCACAATTTAGTAGCTTGTATTTGCGCTGAAACGGTGAAAAAAGCAAAAGAATTAGCTAAAATCTCTCCAGAATATATTGCTTTTGAAATACCAGAATTAATTGGTACTGGAAAATCTATTTCTACTTTTTCCCCAGATAAAGTAATTGAAAGCGTCAAACAGATTGAAAAAGTAAATAATTCCGTCATCCCACTAACTGGAGCTGGAATTTCAAATGGTGATGACGTTTATGCTTCATTGAAATTAGGTGCAAAAGGTGCATTAATCGCTAGTGCATTTGCAAATACAAATAAACCAAAAGAAGTTTTGGAAGATATGTGTAAAGCTGTGATAAAATACTTAAATGAATAGGATTAAAAGGGCTTAGTTTGAGGACTAAAATTGGTAAAAGTTAGTGCTCAATGTGGTTATTGCTTAATTCGTAGAGCAGTAGCTGAAATAGAGAATATAACCGATGATGAACAGCAAAAATTCTATATTTTAAGGAAAATATTCCGATTTTTCTCCCATAATTTCTCTGAAAACTCCATTCCTTCTAATATTGGTACCATCAGAGACCGGATCATTAGAGAAATCTCAAAAAAAGACCCATATTATCATAGTAAAAAGCGGTCAAATCAAATAGCCTTGAAATTCGTTCCAAAAATAGAAAAAGAAATTGAAAAACAAACTAATAATTGGAATAAATTTAGGACAGCTTTATTGTATTCCATAGTAGGAAATATCATCGAATTTGATATAGAAGAAAATAAAAATCCCTTAGGAAATTTAGAGTTAGCATTAGAACAAGCAGAAGCAGACCTTACCATAGACCAAAGTAAAGACTTTTATGAACTGGTCAAAAAATCTGATACTATAATATATCTTACAGATAATGCTGGAGAAATTGTATTCGACAAAATTTTTATTAAAGAATTAAGTAAATTATGTAAAAAAATAATTGTTATTGTCAAAGGCATTCCCGTACTTAACGATGCCACCATGGAAGATGCAGAATTTATTAATTTGACTTCTAGTTTTCCTAATGTCGAAGTAATTCCTTCAGGCACAGACCATGTCGGTATGATTTTAGAGGAAACACCAAAAAAAATCCTGGACATAATTAATTCTGGCGATTTAATAATCGCAAAAGGTATGGGTTATTTTGAAACTCTAACTGAATATGAGCTAAAAAAACCAGTTGTCCATTTGTTTAGGATCAAATGTGGAAATATATCTAAATTTTTAAACAGAGAAATTAATAAAAACGTCATTCTAATACGATAAAATTTAATTATAAATGGTAAGGTGATAATACAAAATACCAAATAAGAACTGCTATGATAACACCACCTAATACAATCCAAATCCAATATTTTTTCCAAAAAGGCATGCCTTCTCTTTTATGTACCTTATCATAACATTCTTGGCTGCAATACCTAATAATAACTTCTAAACCTTTTTCTTTAACTATACGTTGTATATGTTTTTCTCCTTTTTCTATCATCTTATTACAAACGATACAATGATAATGTGGATAAATATACGGCTTTTGTCTGTCTGTTGACCTTTTTCTTTTCCATTTTGACATAAATTAATTATCTCCAAAAATATAATTGAATTTTAAATTATACATTTTGATTTAATTTATCAATCTTTTTCCTCATTAAACATCTTATACCTGGATATGCATTTCCTTGTATTACTGAATTAATCGCATCATCACAACATTTATTACAAGAAATACATAAGGACCTATCTGTTATACCATTTTTCCATTTATTAGGTAGGTCTGGCTCACATATAAAAGGCCTACTCATAGAAACCAAATCTGCATCATTTGATTTAATAATATCTTCAGCCATGGATTTAAACCTTATGCCCCCGACCACAATTATTGGAATTTTGACACTTTTTTTAATTAATTTAGCATGTTCTCTATGATATGCATGTTCTGAAGGGTCATCACTAATTTTCCTAGCTTCCGGGGGAAATGCTTTTTTCTTAAATTTCATCATTGCTTCCCACATACCACCACTTATCTCTAATGCACTAAAACCAATTTTCTCAAAAATTTTTGCCATTTCAACTGCTTCATCAGGTCTAATTCCATCTTCTAAAAAGTCTGCTGCGTTCATTTTAATCAATATGGGAAAATTTTTTGGAATTTTGTCTGTAATTCTTTGATATATCTCTTCAATGATTCTACACCTATTTTTTAATGTCCCGCCATATTCGTCATCGCGCAAATTAGTATGCGGACTTAAAAATTGGTTCAATAAATAGCCATGTGCGCCATGTAATTGAATCGCATCAAATCCCGCTTCATATCCCCTTCTAGCCCCCTCAGAAAAAGATTCCACAATATTGTGGATCTCACTAATTGTCATCGGTCTAGGGACAATTCGAGTAATTGGGTCTATCACACTCGAAGGTGCCATGGGCACTTCGTCTCGATAACCACCTGGCCCAATTTCACGCCCCGCATGACTGAGCTGTACCGCAATCTTACAACCATTGTTTTGAGAATGTACAACTTCTACTAGTTTCCTTAAACCCGGGATATATTTGTCGTCATATATGGCGCTCATCAATGGAAATGGCCTTCCATCCGGCGATATATAGGTAAAGCCTTTTATTATAAGCCCCACCCCACCAAGCGCCAGTTCCCTAAAATATTCGACCTTCTTATCGGTAACGAAACCATCAACAGTATTTCTTGCTATATGGGTAGCACTCCTTACAATTCTATTTTTAATTTCAATATTACCTATTTTTATTGGCCGAAATAATACGCTCATTTTCAAAAAAATCCTCTACATTTCTTCGCATAGAATAAATGTTAAGAAAATAGAACGATATAAATTTTGAAATCATAGGTCTTATATTTCTCAATTAACTTAATATCACCAGAATTTAAAATTTCAGATGGTCCAAATTGGAAAAAGAGATCACCATTTTAATAATGCCCCGGGCAAATTTAAAAGGTATAATTGACGTAATTCCTATAATAAAAGCTCATATTGAAGGTCTACCGGACAAAATCAATATACGAATTCCTAGAAATATAATCGAAAAAAGTCAGGATGAATTTTTAATTTTAAGGATTTTTTTCAAGATTGAACAACATTTTAAGATATTTCTAGAGATATGCTATGACATATACATTATTTCAGATAATGATTTGGCAATTGTGAACAATAAATATATTGAAACCTGGAAAAAACACGCCACATTAATCCCACCTGACCGAAGAAAAAAAGTAGAGACTGAACTATACGAATGGTTATTAAATGAAGGCAGACCAAGCATTATGTCCGAGGAAAATCTAAAATTCTTTGTCAAATACTTTAAGATGTCAATAAACAATTTAGATTGGTCAAGAAAAAAGAAAATCTGGAACGAATTAAAGAAAAGAGAAACGTTTGGACATTTGTCAAATGAAAATAAAGACAAATTAATTAAAAATTACTTTAAGGTCTGGAAAAAATATCAAGATAAAATTACACTACCCCAAGATATATCGCCTCATATCCGAGCTCGACTAGAATACAAAAAAACTAATAGAGAAAGAACAAAATTAGTCTCAAGAATTGAATTTCAAAAAATGAAATTTTGTCCAATGTGCGGCGCTGAAGGCGGTTTTAATTATTGTAGTAACTGTGGATATGACCTAAGAATGGAACGAAAATTTTGTAAGAATTGTGGCACAGAAATTGATAGAAAATCTGTATTATATTGTCCAAATTGCGGGCAAAAATTATAACTTTATAAAAATTACAACGATTATATAGTGGTTTATTTTATATTATAATATTTTATAAAAAAATTCATTTAATTTAGGTTTTACAAAATAATTTAAAATAAAAAATTTTTATACACAACAAGAGCATTTTGTATTCTAATAAAATAGAGATGAAATTATGTCGGCAATTATAAAAAAGGAAACATTACGGGTTTCGGAAGGAAGAAAAGAAGATGTCGGTCGAAATATTGTCAGAATAGACCCTAATATAATGGAAAAATTAAAAATTAAAGAAGGTATGGACATCGAAATAAGAGGTAGAAAAATTACAGGTGCCACTATAGGAGAACCACTGGAATCAGATAAAGGTGAGTTAGTAATTCATATGGATGGAATAATTAGAAATAATGCTGGTGCTAGCCTCGGTGATTTGGTCAAAATCCGTAAAATCAGACCAAAAAACGCGCAAAAAGTTAGGTTTGCACCGGTAAGGGAAGGAGTTAAAATTACATCTCCTAGTCATGTTGCTCAAGCTCTCAAAAAAAGTATGATGGGTAGACTGGTGAGAGCCGCTGATCTGGTATCAGTTCACCGCGAAGTTGCAACATTTGCTTTAGGGGACATAAAATTTATTTGCGTGACTACTAAACCAGTTGGAATCGTCCGGATTAATGAAGATACGACTGTAAGCTTATATTCTGAACCTCCAGACTATATACTTTATCGAGATATTTTGGTCACTTATGAAGATATTGGTGGACTTGAAGATGAGATACTTCGAGTTAGGGAATTAATTGAGTTGCCTTTAAGATATCCTGAAATTTTCGACCGTCTCGGGATTACACCACCAAAAGGCGTTTTGTTACACGGTCCGCCCGGGTGTGGGAAGACCTTACTGGCTAAAGCTGTTGCTAATGAGTCTGATGCTTATTTTATCCCAATAAACGGCCCAGAGATTATGAGCAAATTTTACGGCGAGTCTGAAAAGAGGATACGAGAAATCTTTAATGAGGCTTCCCGGAATGCACCAGCAATAATTTTTATTGATGAAATTGACTCAATTGCTCCTAAAAGGGAAAATGTTACTGGCGAGGTAGAACGGAGGGTTGTCGCTCAATTTTTGGCGCTAATGGACGGACTTGAAACGAGAGGTAGAGTTATTGTCATAGCTGCTACTAATAGGATAAATGCAGTCGATATTGCTCTTCGCCGTCCCGGGAGGTTCGACCGTGAGATAGAAATCGGCGTACCCGATAAATATGGTCGTAAAGAAATTCTAGATATACATACACGCGTTATGCCACTGGCTGAAGATGTAGATCTCGATTATATTGCTTCCCGTACTCATGGTTTTGCTGGCGCTGATTTGGCATCAATCTGTAGAGAAGCTGCCATGAACTGCCTTAAGCGAGCTATGCCCATGATCGACTTAGACGAGGCAATAATTCCCGATGAGGTATTAATGAACTTAAAAGTCACAGCAAAAGATTTTGAGATCGCATTCCGGATAGTAGAACCGTCCGCAATGAGAGAAATTTTACTTGAAATACCAAATGTTAACTGGGATCAAATTGGTGGCTTGAAAAAAATTAAACGTGATTTGAAGGAAGCCGTTGAATTGCCGATAAAAAGACCTGATATATTTACTCGTTTTAAAATAAGACCTACTAGTGGGATATTATTATTTGGTCCCTCTGGAACTGGAAAAACCTTGCTTGCAAAAGCTGTTGCCACTGAATCTGAAGCAAATTTTATTCCGGTTAGGAGTCCCGAGATATTTTCAAAGTGGGTTGGTGAATCTGAAAAAACGATAAGAGAAATCTTTAGAAAAGCGAGGTTAGCCGCACCTTCAATTATATTTTTCGACGAAATAGATGCAATTGCCTCAACAAGAGATAGCTCAACAAGTAATAAGGTAACTGAGACTGTTGTAAATCAATTATTATCAGAACTTGATGGACTTCAAGGGATGGGCCAAATAGTTTGTATAGCTGCTACTAACAGAAACTTAGATGCATTGGACCCGGCTATACTCCGCCCAGGTAGGTTTGATAAGATTTTATATGTGCACCCGCCTAACAGAGAAGAAAGACTCGAAATTTTAAAAATTCATACAAAAGGGATGCCAATCACCGGTGATGTAAATTTAGAAGAATTGGCAGCTAAAACAGAAAGATTTACCGGCGCCGACCTAGAAAATCTCTGTCGCGAGGCTGTATTAATGCAAATTCGGGATAACCCAGATGCAAAAACAATTTCTTGGGATTATTTCTTGAAAAGCCTTGAAGAAATACGTCCCAGTTTTACTTTAGATATCGAGAAAAAATATGATTATATGGTAAATAAATATACTAAAAGGTAATTTCTTTATTCTATGCGTTTTCTCTTTTTTTTATTCTTTATTTGATAAAGTTCTTATTTTTCCAGTTTTAATTTTCTTAGATATTTAATGTTAAATTAATTACAAAAAATTATTTATAACTCTATGTAATTTTATTGGTGAATTTTAATTTCAAAAATTTCTCGACAGGTTTTTTATGAAATTTAAAGTAATTCTATTTGATTTAGACGGAACATTAGTAAGAATTCCTAAAAATTTCTTAAAATTGATAAATAATCTTGTATTACAAGCTTGTATGGAAATAGGAATTCAAATTTCAATTAATAAAATCGGGGAATTGTGGTCATCTGGAAATAAATATTCTGAAGTATTGATAAAGTGGGGTATTAATAAACAAGATATTTCCAAATTTTGGAATATTTTTGACCACAAAGACTTTAAATTAAGAAAAGAATTAATTAAAAAAGGTGAAATGCGCCTATATGAAGATACAATACCTATACTCAGACTTATAAAATCAAAATATAATATAAAAACTGGTGTGATCTCAAATACACCGCACGAAAAAGCATGGTATGAAATTACACAATTTCATCTGGAACAATTTTTAGATTGTAAAGTTTTTTTGGGTTCAATCAATCAAAAATATGCGAAACCAGAACCTGATGGGATATTGTGGTGTTTAAATGATTTAAATGAATTTATTAAACAAGAAAAAAAAATTCTATTTGTTGGTGATTCAGAAATAGATATCATTGCAGGTAAAAAAGCTAAAATTTCTACTGCCTATATTGTAAGGGACCATAACCTCTCTCACCTAAAAACTCAACCTGATTATTATTTAAAATCTTTATATGAGTTAGCTGACCTCTTAAATTAAATATTTAAAATTAATATCACAAAAGGTTTATGAAATAATATTGTTTTTTAAATATTATATTAAACTATTTAATAAAAACCATTAATTACTTTCATTCACTGGTGAATTTAATGACGAAAAAAAGGATTCCCCAAAATCAAGTGGAATTTTATGAACCAATTTTTCCGGGACAATTAGCTGGAAAAGAAGTATTTGATAAAGAGTCAAGGCGTTTAGGCCTTATAAAATCGATTAGAATTGAATACTTACCCTGGAAGGTTTCGTTAATTATAAAGGGCCTAAATCTTGAGATCCCTGTAGATCTGTCTGAGGTTTCTAATATTGGGACTGTTGTCCAACTAAAAACAAAAATCACAGCGATGCCTGAGTTAAATGTAAATGATGTAATTAGGTTAAGAGAAGAAATCAAAGAAGATTTAAAAGAAATGAATAACTCAATTTTTTAGAGAGTGGTTATATGCTATATTCTTTCAATGGGGTCTCTCCTCAATTAAATTCACCTGCTTTTATAGCACCTACTGCGACAATTATTGGTAATGTGGAAATTGGTAAAAATTCAATAATATTATTTGGGGCCGTCATTAGGGCAGATGGAGGGAGAATAGTTATTGGTGAAAATACTATCATAGAAGATAATGTCGTTATCCATGGAGAAAACATTGAAATCGGAAATTATATTATAATTCAGCATAATTCATGTATTCATAACTGTAAAATTGAAGATAATGTATTAATTGGAACAAATTGCACAATTTCAGATAACGTCCAGCTCCAAGAAGGTGCTATGATTTTAAATAATTCCGTTATTCTCCCAGGTAAGGTTGTTAAAAAACGAAAAAAAGTATGGAGCGTAAATAATAAATTTAAAACAAAAAGAGGTGCGGTTATTAAACAAAAATTGATCGACCAAAAAAATAAATCTATTGAGAAACTCATAAAAAAAATGAAAAAATATTCTGATTCTCTATCAAAATTATAAATTGAACCGTCTGACTATTCACCAGTTAAATTTTTGAAATCTTGAATAGTCTATGTCAAGTGGGATTTTTAATTTTTTTGCTAATTTGACCATACCTTTGGATGGATTTCTCCATCTCCAAAATCCATACTTGATAAACTCTTCTGAGGCATTGATCTCTTCTTTAAATTTTTTAAGTTCTTGCATTAATTTTTCATATAAACGGGGATGTGTGGATTTAAGTGTTTCAATTTCAGACAATTTATTGGACGGACAAATCCAACATCCTATACGGTTAAAATTGTTGTTATAAATCGGGTTAAACTTTATACCCTTTTTAATTATATATAACCAGACTGTTAATGTAGTCCAATTATGTATAATACTTACATTTATTTGTCCAGGTATATTTTTATTTTGCGAAACTTCCCTTTCCCTAGACCTAGTCCTACTTTCTCTTTTTCTTGTCCCTACTACTGTTAGAGCTTTACCATTAAATCTCTCTTCTATAATTTTTTTCATGATATCTAACTTTAAAACTTTGTTACACCATCTATAATCTCTTGCAGGGAAGCCATATTTTGAAAGATTCTCCCAAAAAGTATTTTTAGCGTCTCCAATAATTAATTTCGATTCCAGACCTAATCTTCTTATTATTTCTTTGGTAAACCTCACTGTCTCAGGGAATTCAATTCCAGTATTCAAAAAAATTACATGAAAATTGTCTTTTAGTTCTTCAATTGCGATCAACAAAGTGCATAAAGAATCTTTACCACCTGAGAAAGATACAGCTACTGGAATCTCATTATACTTATTAACAACTCGCCTAAGTAACTTTTTAGATGTATTTTCTTTTTCTTCTAAATATTGCCAGTTAGCATTTATTACATCCTCCCAAGTAGCCCCTTTTTTTAAATCTTTTAAGTTGTATGTTTCCTTGATATGTCCTATATTTTTAATTATCATCCCCTTTTTCATGCCCCTTATTTCCTTAGGTGAGTATTTACATTTTCCAATAGCTAATAGTTGATTATTTGTATTAATAATAAAAACAAAATCCAGTTTTTCTATTGTATTATCAAAATCTAATATTCCTGGTGCAAGAACATTAGCGCCATTTTTAATATATGGTTCTGCTCCTTTGTCAACTAATACCCATTTAGGAAATCTTTTTAATACCTTAAATATTCGTAATGCACCATTGATCGTCGGTTTAAATCTCCAACTCATGCGCTTTACATCAAATTGTAGCCGCCCAACAACGACCCCATCTAAAATAACTTCATCCAACGTATCAATATCTGGGGCTCTGTTAAATAAAACAATTTTTGAATCCAGAAATGAACTCGAACCTACGCCGTAATTCGA
>SUPR01000078.1 GCA_005191425.1 Candidatus Helarchaeota ASGARD archaeon Hel_GB_B | reverse complement strand
AATCAACAAAATTAATAGTAATTTAATCAAAATTGATTATTGATACTTCATTATAATTCAATTTAACAAAAATAATAAAAATATTTATTTAATTTTCATTTATTTTTTACTGTAATTTGATACTTTTGCTTTTTTTATTTTATTTAACTGAATTAGTAAATTAGAAACTCTTTAATTTAGAAAATAAAAAAGAATTCCTGTTAATGAAGTTAAAATTAACCCCAATTTCTTTAAATTTATAAAATTTTCTATTAATTGATTAGGAATTATAAATAAATAAATAAATTTGATTAAAAGGTCATGTTTTATCAATTCTTTATTTTCTCATTTTTCTAATTCCTATTGTAGAAAATGAATTCTTAAAAATTTAAAAATGGAATATTTATAATATTTATTTTAACTTAAATTTAAAAAATGATAATTGGAAAATTATAATGAATAATATTGAGAGAATATGGGCTGCATTAAATTTAGAAGATGTAGATAGAGTCCCAACTCATTTAATATATTTAGATGCAAACAATATAGATAAAATATTAGGGCCTCCCCCAAAATCTGATTTTGAAGTAATAGAGCAGTTAAAGATAGATTTTCCGAATGATTGGTTAAATCAATTAAACAATGTAGTTGAAGACATGGAAACTGACATTTTTACGCGTATGGTAAAAGCAGTTCTAAAATTGGGTATCGATTTTGTACAAGTTGGCTTTTTAACTCTAAAATTCATAGATGATCATAAAATGGTCGATATTTTTGGAAGATTAATTGAAGCATTAGATAATGAAGGAAATATTTATCCGTTTTATAAACGTGGACTTATTGATTCAGTTGAGAAATGGTACGAATATAAGAAAAACATCCAGGAAATTTATGCTACTAAATATTCAAAAATGGCTAAACGCTTTTATAGAAAAATTAATAGAAAATTTAAAGAACAGACCATAGTTTTTGTTATTAATGATATTCAAGGGATTTGGGAATCTGCTTGGCAGGGATTTGGAATGGAATTTTTTGTAAAACAATTGTATGGCAATCGACCTTTAGCTAAAGATGTCTTTAAGACCATAACTGACTTTACTATTAGTTGTTATATGTCATATATGGATGCAGGTGCTAAAGTTTTTGTTGAATCCGAGGATTTAGCTTTTAAAACTGGTCCAATGATGAGCCCCAAAATTTTTCATGAGTTATTGGTCCCATGCTATCAGCGATTAACTGAAGCGGTACATTCAAGAGGTGGTAAAATTATTTTACATACTGATGGAAATATAATGCCTTTATTAGATTATATTGTTGAATCGGGTTTTGATGGACTTCATAGCCTTGAACCAACAGCTAATGTAGATTTAAATTATGTTAAGAAAAAGGTCGGGGATAAATTGTGCCTTTTAGGAAATATTGATGTTGGAGCTGTACTTACTCATGGGACAAAAGAGGATGTCTATAAAGAAGTTAGGTATGCAATTAAAACAGCTGCTCCTGTTGGCGGATTTATTCTATCAGCAAGCAATATGATAAATTCAGTAAAAATAGAAAATATAAAATGGATGGTAGAAGCTGCAAAAGAATTTGGAAATTATCCCATTTCTCTTTAGTATATATTAATATTTTAAAATAAATTAGATTTATCTATTATATTAGAGGGCTAATATGGTCGTTATTGAAATTGGAATAATGAAAAATGGCCTAATTGTATTTAATAGGTCTTATCATGATGAAAAAGAAATTAAAATTGATATTGATTTAAGAGGAGCATTCTTAAGTGTAATTAATTCTTTTATAGGGGAAACTACACCAAATGAAATTGAAATATTTAAAATGAAAAAATATAAAATAATCATATTAAACTGTTTAGAACCTAATTTAATTGATAGTAATATCTGTATTTTTTGTATAGGAAGCACAAAATTAGATGAAAAAATGATAACAAAAATTTTAGACAATATTTTAAAGATATTTCTCGAAAAATATAATAATTTAAATGATTTTTCAGGTAATGTTTCTATATATAACGAATTTAAAAATATAATTGATAAAATAATTGGTGATTTGTCAAAAAAGCCATCCGATAGGCTAGAATCAATATTGAATTAAGTGGATGAATTATCATTGAAATTTTTTAAAATTAAATAGATTATCAAATTTAAATTATTTTAGAGATTTTAAATTATAATTATGGTCAGAATTTAAAATTGAGAAACAAATTTCTCAAAAATTTTAAATATACCTTTTAAAATAACAAATCAATTAATTATTTTAATTATAAACAATTTTTTTTCTTAGATAGGTAATGATTATTCAAATTTATAATTAAGGATGGAATTTATAATGAAAGTACTTGTAATTGGCGGCGGTCAAACAGGTTATGAAATTTCTAGGATTTTAATGAAGCACGATATTTATGTATATATGGTTGAAAAAGATGAGAAAACTTGTGCCCAGCTATCTGAAGGTCTCTCATCTCATATAATATGTGGCGATGCAAAAGACCCTCAAGTTTTAGAATCTGCAGGTATAAAGTCTGCAGATGTTGTAATAGCAGTTACTGAAAACCAATCTACTAATATTTTAATTGGATGTTTAGCTAAAATTTACAATGTGAAGCGAATTCTTGTCAGAGTTAGGGATCCAATTTATATAGAATCATGTAAAAAATTAGGACTAACTGAAATCATTGATCCAGCTCTAATTACAGCTCAATATCTTATGGCATATTTACGAGGATTAGAATTAGTTGAAGTAATTAATAAAATCATTAGTTTTGCTGATGTAATAAGTATTAAAATATCAAAAGATTCAAAATATTTCCACAAGCATATAAATGAAATATCGTTTCCAAAAGGTACTCATATTCTTGTAATTGTTAGAGAAAATAAAGTTGTTTTACCTGAAAGTAATATAGTTGTTCAAGAAAATGATAAAATAATTTTATTACATAAAAAGACATTAAAAGAAAGTATTTCAAAATTCTTTTTATAAAAAAATAATATTTTATGAAGATTGAGAGGCAATTAAATATCTAATTTATATCCCTTATTTAAGATTTTGATAGTATAGATGCTCTTCTTTTTCATTATAATTTGATTGATTAAATAACTTATAGTACAAGATAGCATAAGTGGAATTATTAGAAAATAATCCGAAGTCATTTCAATAGTCATTAAAATACAGGTTAATGGCGCTCTAGCTATACCCGCAAAAAATGCTCCCATCCCAACTAATGCAAATACCATTGGGTCAGATATCTGAGTTGGAAATAAATAATAAAATAATATTCCCAAGGTTCCACCAAATGTAGACCCGATAAAGAGTGATGGTGCAAATATTCCACCGCTACCACCACTACCGAGTGTAATAGAAGTAACAATGATCTTAAATAAACAAAGCATAAGAAGTACAAATAATGGTATCATACCTTTTAATGTCTGTTCAATTGTCCCATAACCAACGCCCATAATTTGTGGCGAGAAAAAAAGAGCAATTAGACCAACACCGATTCCTCCAATTAACGGTTTAATAAAATTTGGAATTTTAATTTTATTAAATATTTTTTCTATACCATAAAAAAATTTAACAAACCCTACTCCAAATAGTCCAATTATAACACCAAAAATTAGATAAATAAAAAAGTCAAATGGAATATTCATAATATAATTTGATTGAACAACAAATGCAAGATGATTCCCTAAATATCCAATAGAAATTAGAGTTGCAATAATAATAGAAATTGTTAAATTCAATGACACTTTAATGTCCAGTTCTAATCGACGCAAAATCACTTCAATTCCAAATAGCAGACCACCAAAAGGGGCATTAAAGGTGGCTGCAATTCCTGCAGAAACTCCACATGCTATTAATAATTTTAAATCTTTCTTGTCTAAATTCATTATTTGACCTATGGCCGACCCAGAGCTAGCACCAATTTGAGCAATCGGCCCTGTTATACCTGCAGAACCTCCAGATCCGATCGTAACACTAGATACTATTAATTTTAATAGTGCTACCCTTTTTTTAATAACTCCATCTCTATATAACATTGCTTCCATTATTTCTGGTACACTATGTCCTTTTGTTTCTTTCCCGAATTTGTTTGTCAATATTCCTACTATTAGACCACCTATTGCTGGCATTAGAATAATATAAACACTCCCAAAATAAAATGGAATCAAATTAAATAGTAATTGATTTAAATAAATCATCAGTCTAAAAAGAATAGATCCATATCCACTAATTATTCCTATAATTACTGACAATATAAACATTAAAATTATTCGATGCCCTTGAAGCTTATAATTTATGCTCTCCTTTAGTTCTTTTAATACTTTTTTTATTTTTGTAATCAATGAAACCACCAATTTGATCATTTAAAATAATCAAATGAAAAAGGAAAATTAATTTACAATATTTGAATCATAATATTAAAATTGTGTAATTAGTATTTTTTCAATAAATTAACAAATTTTCTATAAAAAATAATAGATTTGTCGTCATCTCTCAATTTAATTGGTTTATTAATTTCTATTTTTAAAATTTATTAATAAAATTCAATTAATTTATATTGAAAAATTAAAAGATTGAATAAAAAAGGTCATAACTTTAAAATTTCTAACAATATTGACCAGTTTATAACATACATTTTTATTTTATGATCAAAATTATAAAACTAATAATAAATCAATTTATATACAAAAATATTCATTTATAATTAAAAATATAATAAAAAAATGAGAAAATATGAGCGAGAATGGTAATGAAAAATGGAAAGAAGGAATAGAATTATTAAGAAAAAAGAATTATAAATCTGCAATTAATAAATTTAATGAGGCAATAACTTATTTTGATAATAAAAACAATGATTTAGGAAAAGCTTCGAGCTTGCTTGGCCTAGCATTAGCGAATATATCTCTTAATAATGATGAAATTGCCTTAAAAATATTAGAAAAAGGTATCAATATTGTAAAAAAAATAAATTTTAAGCCTGGAATTGCTGCTTACTTGCTGAATAAAGGGATTTTATTTCAAAAATTTCAAAAATTTGATATGGCATTAGATAATTACAATTCTAGTTTAAAGTTTTTTTCGGAAATAAACGATATTAATTCTATAAAAAATGTATCAGATTTAATTGAAAAATGTAAAAAAGAGAAAACAACTTTTAATATGTTACGAAATTCAATAAATAATGACAAATAAATTCATAAATTTTAATTCTTAATTGAAAAATTTAATAATATTGTTATGAATTATCTAATTCTCCTTTTATAAATGAATCATAAACACAAACTTTAGGACCTGAACTTGTATATAACATAATAACATCTTCTGCATCTTCGTAAATATCCTTTAATGATTCGAATTTTTGAGGATCTGATTTTATTGTCTCTAAGATAGATTTCAATTCCTTTATTTGTTCGGATTTTTTTGTTCTAGTTTCTATTTCATTGATCAGTCTATGAATTTTTTCCCTTAAGCTGTTATTTATTTCCATTTTTATTATTCACTTACTTATTTATTTTTGTTTTTAATTCTAATATATTTAAAGTTTTTATAATTTTTAAATTTTTGATTTAATTATTGATCACTTTAACAAATTAGGATTTAATGATATTATGGTGTATATATAACAGCGTTTTATCTATTTTTCACTCAATTTTTCCTATTTATTTTTATTTTCAATATGTGTTCAAAGTTAAATTTTTTAGGTAATAATTAATCATGAAAATAAGAATCTATATTTTTAAAGTCATTTCATTTAATAGATTCAAGAATTTAATAACAATTACATTTAAAAATTATCAACCTTGAAAAGAGAGAAAATAAAAGGGAAAATAAAGTTAAAATTAAGAATTAAAGAAGGACTTTAAATAAATGCATTAGTCCACTGGTCATTATATATTGTTGAATTTGTCTAGTACCACCTACAATTTCCTGAATTCTTGATACACCAAGAAGGTCATGTATTAAGGTATTATCACAGACTCCTGCACCCCCCATTAGATTTGCCATTTCATAACAGCATCGTTCTGTTAATATAGATGCATTATATTTTAACTGGCTAGCTGAGATAGCCAAACTTTGTCTAATTGCATTAGGGATATTTCCTTTATATTTTATATATTTTTCGTCATAATTTTCAGCAAATTTTAGAATTGCTTGGAAGAGATTGGCTGTTTTTGCCCAATAGTCTGTCAAGGTAAAAGCTACTCCTTGAAATTTAATTACTGGATTTTTAAATTGTTTTCTCATACTTGCATAGATTGCAGCATGAGCAATTGCACCCCAGCATTGTGCAACGTCTTCATAAGCAATTCCAAGGCGTTCAGTAAGAAGTCCTTCAAATAAATTATCCCTACCTTTGCCTGGCCCGCCAAGAACATATTCTTTTGGCACTCGCAAATCTTTTAGTTCTTCTTTTCCAATCCATAATTTAGGTACCCAAGGTATGTTAGCTCTCTCACAGTTCCATCCCTCCCACGAAGTATCAATTAAAAATTGGCACATACCTTTCCAATCATTTTGTATCGTGGTCGCATAACCAACTGCATATTTCGATTTTGGAGCATTAGTATTAAAAATCTTAGTCCCAGAAACAGAATAGCTCCCATCATCATTTTCTACACAAGTTGTTAACATATGTGTAGCATCAGAACCTCTTTCAGGCTCAGTAATTAATATACAACCAATTGCCTGCCCCGTGACTAACTCTTTTAGAGCTTTTAATCTAACATCAATATTATCGTGGTGTTCCGCAATAGGATTAATACATAACGTAGTTGCACCAATACTCATATTAAATTGAGGATCAAAAAAATCAACGGCAAGACATCGTAACATATCATATGTTAAACCCCACTTATCTCCATAATCCATGTCAATCTCATCAAATTTATGACCTCTGGAAATATACCCTTTCTTCCCAAATATTGGCATATATTGATATACATCTTCGTCCATACTATGAGTAAAGTTATTCTCTTTATCAACTTTTAAAGCGAAATCTTCAACTTCCTTTAAGAACTCCATTTGCTTTTTGTTTAAAATAGCCTGAAGGTTCATATTAAGCCATTTATAGCGGTTTTCCAACTTTAATGCGTCCAAGATCTCATCATTAACTGCTTGAACTTTAAATTTGGACATTTTAATCAACTCATCATTTTTAATTGGTATTCTGACCAATAAGTTTTAATTTTCAATATTTAAATAATTAAATCTTTTAATTTTTTATATTTTGAACTGTATAATTGTACCTAAAAAGAAAATAATTATTAATATTTTGTAACATTATTTTTTATACAATTTTAAGAGAAAAAAATAGGTCTTATATTTTAACTAATTAAAAATTAAGAATAAAATCATTTTATTTAGTTTATTTAAAATTTTATTCTGATCTGGGATATGTATTGAATTGATTTATCTTTTTAAATTTAAAAAAATAATTTAAAAAATAATAATATGAATTCAAATTGAAATAATCTAATAAATTTTCCATTCAAATTCAATATAAAGACTTATACCTAAATTTTAATAAATCAAATAATTAAAAATCGAAATATATTAATGATTATTATTAAACAAATTTTTATTTAAATAAATAATAGGAGATAGACAAAATGGACTATGACCCATTGTTCTGGGAACGACTTTTCTGGTTGATAAAATATTCAGATTCTATTAATTTTACTAATATTTTAAATGAGGTTCTTGTTTTTGCATTGACATTCATGGTAATTTATCATGGATATAAAAAATATGGTATTAAAAAAATAATTCTATTCTTTTCAGGAGGATTTCTATTTGCCGCTTTAGAAGAGAATGAAATGATATTAGCTGGTTATGATTTAAAAGGTACAACATTTATGGGTATTGAAGTCCCAATGACTTATTATTTCAATTATCATGGTTATATACTCTGGTTTATGGCAGTACCTATAGTTGTGGCTTGCTCATGGTTTCTTATTACTTATACATCTGTCCAAATAACTCAGAAAATAACAAAAAGGTTTGTAATTTCTTCATTACTCGGTGCATTTATTGGAATGAGTATGGACCTAATGATAGACCCAATAATGATCAGAAAATATAAGTGGATTTGGTTGGCTGATTTAGACCAGGCTTTCTGGATACTTCAAGTCCCAATTTCAAATTTTATTGGCTGGTTTTTATTGATTTTCTCTTTTAATTGGCTATTTTACTGGTATCATGATAAATATCTCGAAAAAAGAAATTGGAATCAATGGAAAAGTATTCTAATGTTTTATGTCTTAATGTATGCGGTCTTAATCATAGTTGAATTCATTACAGTTGGTATAACCTTAGCATTATTCCCGTTTTATGGCATTGACATTTCTTGGTGGGCTTGGCCAAGTTGAGGTAATAAAAATGAGAAAATGGATACCTATTATTGGATTTTTGAGCTTTTTCCTGATAAATTTAATTTCAGGAATATTATTAATTTCAGGGATTGTACCTCCATTATATTACGAAGACCCTCCCTTATACATCCCTCTGACATATTTAGACCTGATATTTTTAATAGGTTTGAATTTACCTTCTTTAATTATCGTAGCGTTTGCAATTGTTAAAACTAAAAACTCTGAAGATTGAAATTAACGGTTGATGTAATTTCTTAATTTTAATTTTTTTTTAATTCATTGATGTAATCTTGGTGTATTTAATTCTTAACCATGAATTTAAAATCAATAAAAATGTTTACTCAATTTTTCATTTAGTATGGAATTTTTATAGTAAATGAAGGTTTTTTTTCTATTTAAATTAAAAAAATAATGATCAAAAATTACTTTTTGCTCTATCTGCGAGAATGGACTTTACATTTCTAATATTTTTTGGAGCAGTTAATGCTGTTAAGGTATAAAAAATGCCCGTCCCAATATAAAATAATTGGATAAATACCATTGCATAAATCCAGCTATTTGTAAATCCAACAAATGGGACTAGTAGGATTTGAAAACTAGAAAGTATAAATGTGCCCAAACTTCTACCAATACCATTAGTAAAGTTGGATAGTCCAAATAAAGTCCCTCGGTGTTCAGGTAAATTGACATCTCCTACTAGTGCAAAAAAATTCGGTGAATCCGCTGACATCATCATCGAAGCAAAAAAGGAACATATAAATGCAGTCAAAAATAATGGATTAGTAGCAAGTTGCTCAAATATAAAAATTACTGGATTTGTAAAAGAAACTGTGGTAAAATTATATGGGATTAAAAGCATCACAATAAAAAGCGGAATTCCCGTAAATGAGCCTATTGCACTAATTATGGACCTTCCTTTATAGGTTTTTTGTTGCAATTTATCACCTATCCATCCGAATAATATCGAGAAAACTCCCCCCAATTGAAACAATGCCGCAATTATACCACCTACTTTTAGACCGTCTTTTATTGTAAACCCATAAACAGCGATTTTATATGCAAAAACACTGGGCAAAATCGCAATAGCTCCCCATCCAATTTGCGCAAAAGCTCCTTGTAATATTAAAAAGACATTTGATCTGTTTGTTATTATCATTTTTAAATCTGATTTTTTTATTTTATATTCATATAGTTTTCCTTCCTCAAATAACCGTTTCAATTCTTCTTCAGTTCCTCCTCGTTTTGGATCCTCAGTAAAAAAATATAGGACAATAAATAAAAAAGTAACTATCGAAATAACAAGAAATGGAAAAGACCATCCAAAATCTGGCGCATATAATATGGCAATAAAATATCCAACCATAGTTCCAGCAGCTTGAGAAAGCCCCCACAAAGAAAGAGCAAGTCCCCTCTTCTTAGGAGAAATATAATCCACTATAATTGAAAAACCAACTGATGCTATACAGCCAAGACCAACTCCAGTTAGAACCTGGAAAAATAATAACATATACGCATTTACTGAAAAATAAGTTAGAAAATTCATTATAGCCCACAGCAAAGAGCCATATATTAACAACTTTTTACGTGGATATTTATCTCCCCAATAACCCCAAAAAAAACTAGTAAAAGCAATAATAAATGTTATCAAAGATATTATATTCAAAACTATATTATCGCTAATTTTTAACTCTGATGCTACTAAACTCGTAATAGCCGGCAAAATTGCAATGGCAGCATTGTCCAAAGAAGCCATTATAATGAAAATAATAATCGTATAAAGATACTTTTTATTCATTTAAAATTCACTACATCTTAATAAAAATAAAAAGAATAAACTACTATTTAAAAATAATTTAATGTATAAAAATAAATCAATAATCAATTATTCAAACATTGACTGACCAAATTAAAAGTCTTTTATCTATCATTACTCTTTTCGTTATTATCAATTCAATCTTTTTTCTTCATTTTTTTAAAAATTTATACTTATTACTCTCATTAATTTTTCATTTTGCTATTTTATATTTTCTAATTCTTTATTTTTAGATACCATATACTATTTATAATTAATTTTTATTTTAAAGATAGATTAAAAGTGCATATTTAAAGATATTATAAATTTAAAAATGGAATATCATTCAAAATTTAATTATGAAATTTAGAAGTTTCCTCAAAATGCCAAATATTTCAAAAACGATAGTTATAAAAGTTTTTTATATTATTTCTGCTCAATTTTATATAAATGGATTTATCAATTTTTGAATAGAGTTCATAAGTGGTTAGACCAATTGGAATAATTATTCAGTTATTGGTTATAGTAAATTAATAAAAAATGATTCTAAAAATAGAAAAAGGAGTAAAATTTAGAGTTTTTCGAATTTTGCCTTTTTATATAGTATATCCTTACCAAGATACTAATTATTAATATTACATAATAAAATCCAAACTCATCAATAGAAATGTTTGTCTGCAAGGTATTAATTGATAGTGTAATAGTTATAAATGCTATATTCAAGGCACATCATAATATTGTGGAATCATTATAAATAATTGTGTAGTTCCAGGTACCTTGAAGATTTGTATTAATATTTATAACAAGAGGTGCGTTGTTGTTTTATGGTTTTCAGTCCAAATAATTCCTTTCGTTTAGTATTACCGCATAAAAGCCGTCCGCTATATCGTCACATAATTTCCATATGATATTTGACATACTATTTAGAAGATATTTTGAATCTCTCGGATAAATAATTAAAAGAATAAAAAGAAATAAATAAATATAAAAAATATTATAATTAAATAGAGAAAACAAGTCAAAAATTGTAGATAAAAGGTGATTTTTACAATTCAAGTATCAACTCATTTTATTGTAGGAATAATTATTCAATATTTAGTTTTTAATTATTTGAAAATATTTCCAATATGGGCGCTAATAATAATAACTATTGTATTTGGATTTTTATCACATGCAATTTTGGACCCACTTGCTGCTAAATTTACATATCACCCACCTGAAGCCAATTGGCATGATATTTTTTGGGTATCATATCATTTAGGGATATATATTTTAACTATTGTAGTAATCATTTTTTTTATACAATATTGGATAGGAATGATAGCTTCGATTATACCTGACATTTTAGATTGGGGTGCTCGTGCTTTGAGAAAATTTAAGATTTTTCATCTTGAATGGTATAATGAACCTTATGTCCACAATTTTATTGACCGGCCTATGCTTAATTTAATGAGTGGAATTAAAGGGAATATAAATAAAAAGAGTAAAGTTTTGTTTGAGATAATTTTAGATTCATTATTATTGATATTGGCGATAATAATGGTCTATTTTTAATATGTTATATAAAAGAGTTAAAAATTTAAATAAAAAATATATATATTTGATTAAAAATTTTATACTTTAATAAGATTGGTTATCAGAATGGATTATATAAAATTTGGAATAATTGGGACTGGGCAAGCAGCAAGATTTCATATAAATGGTGCAAAAAACCATTCGAATGTAAAATTTGTTGCTGCATATGACATTGTAGAAAAGAGCGTCCAAAAATTTGCCAAAAGACTCAAAGTCGAAGGTTTTACTGATCTTGATAAGTTTCTTAATAGTGATATTGATGCAGTCCATATAAATGTGCCACATTATCTTCATAAGGATTTAGTCATTGAAGCAGCGAAAGCAGGTAAACATATTATTTGTGAAAAGCCAATGGCAAATACTTTAAAAGAATGTGATGAGATGATAAATGCGACAAAAAAGGCGGGAGTAAAGTTTATGGTAGCAGAGAATCATAGGTTCTTACCTGCGCATAAATATATTAAAGGTGTAATTGAAAAAGGATTAATTGGAGATGTATTCTTAATTAGGTCTTACGAGGGGGCATATGATGATCCGACAAAATTTTGTGACCCTAATCACTGGATGTTTTCATTTGATAAAGGGGGTGGTGGTGCATTATTTGACCAAGGAGTACATAAATTTGCAACAATAAATTGGCTTCTTAATGATAAAGTAGAGTCTGCACAAAGTTGGTGTATAAAAACCATAGAGTCTCCATCTAATAAAGGAGAAGATACAGCATCAGTGCTTTTACATTATAAAAAAGGCGCCATAGCGGAAGTATCCGTTTCAACATCGGCAATTCATACTCCTACGAATAGGATTGAGATACAAGGTACAATGGGTACTATTTTAGAAGATCATGATTGGAACCCACCAGTCAAAATCTTTTCAACTCATAAAGAGGCTCCAAAAAAGGGAGAATTTTATATACCTGAGATAGAACATTCTTCATTTCCTAAATATTATCTAATTTCATTTGGTTATGAAGATGCTCATTTTGCTGATTGTATCATAAATAATAAAGATCCCGAATTTACACCTGAAGAAGCAAGAGAAGCGGTCGCTGTGGCAAGATTGGCATATTTAGCGGCGAAAAAAGGGTCTATTACTACGATGGAAGAGTTTTTGGAGATGGTAAAAAATAAAGAGATAGAAAATCTTTTCGAAGGATTTGATAAAGTCATTATAAAAAGTTATGAGCATTTAAAATGGCCATGAATCTAAAAAATATTAAAAAATGCAATAATTAATTTTTAAATAATATCAAAATATTATTTTTTAAATAAAAATATTTCCAAAATTCATCCAAAAAATTCTTTTTTTAAATAATATTTTTTTTAAAGGGATATTCAGAGATCAATCCAAATTTTATTTAATAAAAAATTGATAAATTAAATTTATATATTTGACTAACTTCATTATCAATTAAATTCTAGATTTTAAAAATATGTTTATCTAGTGAGAACTATGAGTGTCGAAAAAGTTAAGCGCAGTTTCAGTTTGGCTCAACAAAGATTAGAGGGTACAAAGGATAGTTATGGCAAATTAATCAGAGAAATAGTAAATACTGGAATCTGCACTCATTGCGGTGCATGTGTAGCGACATGTGATGTTCTAGAATGGGTTGATGGGAAACCAAAATTAGTGGGTAAGTGTACTGGATGCGGAGTATGTTATAACCAATGTCCACGAACATTGACCCTTGAAAGTGCATTAATTGGGGATTATATTACTTCTTATAGTGCAAGAGCTACCAATCCAGACATAAAAGGACAAGATGGTGGAGTAGTTACTGCATTAATTGAATTCTTGTTAGATAAAGGCTTTATAGATTCGGCAATAGTAACAATGAAAGACCCAAAAGAAAATTGGAAACCCCTTCCAAGTATTGTCCACACAAAAGAAGAGTTATTAAAATCGTCCGGATCAATTTATTGTCATTCTCAGACATTGATAGCATTAATTTCAGCAATAAAGAACGGAGACTCGTCAATTGCTTTTGTAGGAACCCCTTGTAATATTGATGCTGTTTATAAAATGACAACAAGTCCAACTGGTCTTTTAAATTTGTTTATGCGGGCTAATATTATCCGATTAGGGCTATTTTGTATGGATTCATTCGATTATAGAAGTTTAAAGCTTTTTATGGCAAATCATGGAATCGATATCAATAATGTTGAAAAAATGACTATTCAAAAAGGGAAATTTACTTTTATAGAGAAGGACGGCAAAATATCCGAGTTTCCTGTCCATGATTTAGACATAGCTAAATCAAGCTCTTGTAATTATTGTATTGATTTAACTTCTGAAAAATCTGATATATCAATTGGAAGCGTGGGGTCTCCTGATGGATGGTCTAGTGTATTAATTCGGACTGGACTTGGGAATGAGATATTTAATGAAGCTGTAAAAAACGGTTATATTGAAGTTAATGAGAAAGGCCCGTCAATGAAGGCAATTCTTTTCTTAGCTAAATTAAAGAAAGTTAGTCTTTATACCTTAAAGAAGCGCCGGACATTTGTTATTAGGTATGTAGGAGAGGAAGGTATTACTGAGAAAAAATTGGTCGAAACTGCCCCTAAAAAAGAAGTTGTCCTTGAAGATACAATTGCAAAACTTAAAGCTGTTAAGATGTCAAAACCGAAACTGATCGATAATGATAAAATTATTTCAATAACGCTTACTAATGTTTCTGGAAGAAGTATGGAAGATGTAATTGTAAATATTTCTCATGTAAGTGAATTTTTTGAGACAGCGAGCTATAATGATAAAATTTCTGTTTGGTATCCCTTTGAAGAATTAGAGTTTCAAATACCTAGAATCGAAAATGACCAAGAATATTTAGTAAGAGTTATCGACAAAGAGTCTCGAGTAATGACTAATAAGATAGATATTCAAAAACTTATTCCTCAACAAAAATAAGAATAAATATTTTATTTTTTAATTTTTAATTTTTAGTTTTTACATAATATTCTAAGTTTTTAATTTTTCGAGAGCTTGTTTTGTAGCTTCAGTTTCGGGCTCGAAAGAGAGAGCATTTTTAGGGCAGCGGTTTACGCATGTATTACAATTAACGCATAACTCTGGGTGTTGAAAATGGATTTTGTTATTTTATAAAATAGGTATTATTATTGGACAGATATCAATACAAGTTCTGCACCCAATACATTTTTCAATATCCATAGTTATTCGCCCATAAACTGTTAAAAGGTATTTTGCCCCCCAGAGTTCTGTCATCTTTATTTTTCCTTTATTAAAGCTTCGATCTCCTAAAGATGAGCGTAAAGTTGGGCTCATTCCGTCCGCAACATAGTGTAATAATCCCATTGAGAGTAAAATTGTGATGTCAAGAGGCCATCAATTGAATATAGCTAAAATACCTGTTAAATTTGATGTATTTAAAACATTTATGTTAAAAAATAGAAGTAAAAAGCCATGATAAAATTGAAATAATTAAAATTAATAAAATAGTACCAATTAATACTTTGTGGGTCTCTCTATGAACCGGAAAAATTGGCCAAAATAGAAAAATAAAATATCCATGTGTCGGTATCATGATCAAGATTTGAAGAATCCATATCCCATTGATTGAATAAATAAAGTATAATAGACAATGGGATTACAGTAATCAGCAATATCGGAAATATCAAAAGAGATGCCATCTCCAGCCTAAATTTCGTTTTAAATGTAATTTTTCTTTGTTTTTCAGTTTTATTATGAATTGAATTCGGTAAACCTTTAAGAAAATCTGATAGATCATTCATATTTACTGGCCCCCAGACGCATTTCCAACCTGTAATTTCATTAACCTTATTTGGATTAATTCTAGGTGCTGATAATTGTGGTAATATAATTGTCCGATGGTTCACATATTTTTCAATACTTGAGATTTTAATAGCAATGATAACTGATCCGGCATTGAATTCGCCACCACATGCAGAACACCATACATTAACTCCTCCTGTCGGTGCTATTAGTAGCCACGTATTAATTTGATTTTTATTTAATAATTTACAAAGTCTGGTAAATGTTAATTTAAAATTACATGTACACAATACAGGACTATTCGGATCTGGATTACCTATGCAAATTAACCCTATTTGCGTCTGGTGTCCGATAAATCGCATTGTAGTCTGCCATAAGGCGAAGAAAAATCCACCCACTAAAGACTATGGTCTATGGAAGGATGAGCTGGTATAATGGTACCTATTCACTGGTAAGGGCAGTGTCAGAGATATGAAAACTTAAAGGTGGTATATGTGATACTGTAATAGCAAGGGGACTTGGGTTCTATATATATATACCTGGAAAAGATAAATTCTATAGTTATATGCGGGATTTAGACGAACAATTTGTCGAAAATATTATGCTCGACTTCACGGAGAAATTAATAAAAGATG
>SUPR01000007.1 GCA_005191425.1 Candidatus Helarchaeota ASGARD archaeon Hel_GB_B | reverse complement strand
TATGCTTTTATTTTCTGAATTTCACAAAAGTTAAAAGCCTATTACTATTTAACAATGTAAATTCAAAAGAGTTCTCAGTTTTAATCAATTCATTAACGAAGCCATCCGATAGTACTTTATTAAAATTTTTGAAAATGCAATTAACTGATGGAATCGTATCTAAATTTAGGAAGTTAGTCTATTCCTATGTTTTAAACTTAAATAAATATGTTTATTTATGCTTACATGTAGATGAGAACTTTATTAAGTATCAAGGCACTAAAAAACTATCAAAAGGAAAATCAGGTACAGGTAATAATTTCGCTGGTGGGTTTTACAGATATTTTCTCACTTCTGCTTACTTTAAGCTCCCGGTGTTTAGTGTATCAAAAGATGGGAGCACAAGAATTGAGCCTGAATTTTTACCGTTAATTGATGAGTTTGTCCAAACTTTTAGTAAAGTACCATCGATACTAATATTTGACAGGGGGGTCAAAAGTTTATCTACAGTTAAAGAGCTTGTTAATAGAGGTATCGACTTTATATGCTGGGCTGTTAATTATAAAACTATTTTAAATAAATTAAAAAATATTCATAATATGAAATATCAGAGCTTTTATGTAGGACTTAAGAAATTATTAAAAGATAGGGCTAAAGATATTGAGTTATCAAATCTCAGTGAAAAAGAGAAGGAAGAAAAGATATTCATAAACAAATATATAAATAAAGAAGTAATAAGGGAATTATTAAGAAATTTAGATAGAAAACGAAAACATGATAAATATAAGGAAGGAGATTATATATATAAAATAAAAGACCATAATTTTTATTTCGAAGATTATGGAGATATTAGGTCTATTATATTAAAGAAACGGAACAACGAGAAATTAATGATTTTCACCAGTATAAAAAAGGATGTAGCAAGTCCAGTAGAGATTGTGCTTATGTTGAAAAAAGAGAAACAAATAGAGGACTTTTTTAAAAGAAAAAAAGAAATAAATGGAAACAGGATATTTTGCTGGAGATTAAATGAGAAAAAAGTCCAAAAAACAAAATTAGGTAATATTATAAAAATACCGGTGGGTAATGAGCTTGAAAATTACAATAAGAAACTAAAAAGAGCAAAAAACGACCTGAAAAGGTTAAATAGTACGCTGGAAGCCCAGTATAATCTGACTAAGAATTATAAAATCAATAAAAATAACCTTAAAATCGTCATAAAGACCCTGAAACTTAAGGTCCTAAAAAAGGAAAAAGAAGTCATAGAATACGAGAATTTTATAAAATGGGGGATTAAAAAGAGAATGCCGACTTATTTTAAGAAAATTAGGAAAACTATGGAACTCAAATATACGATAGAGAATTTTATAAGTGTAATGAACGACCTATATTTCATAATATCAAGAATGATTGCAATGGACTGGGCTTATTCACTAAAATTGTATAAAAATAAAGGAGATATTGATATAAATGATAGAAAAATCAACGAAATAAGAAATATGATGCCAGAAAAATTAAATTTTATATTATTAAAGGGAGGTGGTAAAATATATTTAGACCATAACAATAGAAATATATTGAAGATAATAATGAACTGTGAGTATAAGCATAAAGGAGATGATTTAATGAAATATTATGTTAAGCTTTTAAATGATGTTCTAAAAGAGAGCAATAGATATATGAACATAAATTACATAGTGAAGTTCGAAAATATTTTAGAATTACCGCTAAAAACGGTAAAAATAATCTAAAAAGTTCAAACATAAAATTTTTTAATTTAGTCGGTACTTTTCCGAATTAAAGATATAAAAAAATGAATTGAAAAATGACGATTAATACCACTAATTTAAAAAATTCTACAAAAATCAAGAAGGAAAGGATTGAATCTATTGATATTTTAAAGGGTATATCAATTTTCTGGATAGTTGGTGGGCATATATCTGCTAGCTGGTTATTATCTACAGATATATGGATGTATGAAATGTTATATGTCTTTTTTTTAAGTACAGTTGGGCCCGCAAATTTCATAATGTTATCTGGCTTAAATCTTGCTATTAGTTTTAATTCAAAAAAAGATGCAGGATGGAATTTACATAAAATCCATATTTATACGCTTAAAAGAATAGGTGTTCTCTTTATAATTTCTGTAGTATATAATTATTTTATGGCTTTTGTAGTAGGTGGCTATATGGGAGTTAATTGGTTTGATTTCTTTAGCTGGTATATCCTTCAAGTTATTTGCGTCAGTTTAATTATCACGATATATATACTCCAAATCAATAAAATTTATAGAATCATTCTTAGCTTTTTAATAATATTTGGAGGTTATCCATTACATCTTTGGTTATGTTCTTTAGGGGTTGGAGGTACAATTGCCGATCATATATTATATTATCCATTTCCAAGCATCTTTTGGGCTTTTCCACTTTTACCCTGGTCTGCTTGTGCCTTTATTGGGAGTATTATCGGAGAATATTTCTATAAAATAAAATATAATTCAGATAATGAAAATGGCTTAGAAAAAATGAAGAAATTTATAATTTATCTATGTTTCTTTGGCATTTCATTTATTACAATAGCTGTATTATTTGGCGCAAGTTCTCCAACAGACCCAAATTCATTATGGTATCAAATTGCGCAGCATCATGTAAGTGAATTGAACACAGCTTGGTTTTTCAACTTTAGTAGCCTCCCTTATTTTATTTTACCAAATCATTGGACTTATTTGTTTTATGCACTTGGAGCAGATTTTATTATGCTTGCGGTATTGGCTTATTATAGTGATTATTTAAAGCGAAGCAACAAGATATTTAATTCATTTTCGTTTACAGGAAAAATTGCCTTCTCAGTATTTATATATCACCACTTTGGAATTCTCCTATTTCCAAATACATTTAATTATATCTTGGTATGGCCTGCATGGGTTGGTTTCGCTATTTTAATAATATTTCTATTATGGATACTTGTTAAAAAATTTAATGGCGTGGGGACTATTGAATGGTTTATGGTAGTAGTAACTAAAAAAAAGAGTAATACAACCTAACAAATTACTCGACTGTTCCTAAATTAAATATAAAAAGACCTATTATTTTTATTTTCAAATAGATTATTAACAATAACTAAAATTTTAATCCTTTAAACTACTTTTAATTGGTAAATATCCTTAATATATAATTAAGTCCATATTAAATTGTTTAACCAGATTTTGTGTTTTAAAATTGTCTTATTTTTTTTCTAATACCCTATTTCAAACTAAATTTTTTTAAAAATTTTTTTTAATTTTATTAAAACTGATATATTTAAATTAAATTAATTCGTATTAATATATGATAAATTTAATCAATCAAAATTTAAGAGAATAACCATTTCTTATATTATTTTAAAATGAATATAATCAAAGTTTTAAATAGGATGGTGTATTATTAGATAACAACAATAAAAAAGTTTGGAGAATGAATTAATATGACTAATGAACAAGAAGAAATTGTAACTTTAACATTTGAAAATGCAGCTAATGAGAACCAAACATGGAAAATTGCAAGTGTAACGGGGGATTTAATGAGAGATTATGTCGGAAGAGCAGCCAAGCAAATTTTTAGGCCAGTTCCATCAAGGGTAGGAATAGCTACCAAAGATGGTGCAATAATTTCTAATTGGTCTGATAAAACAGTTAAAGAAGTTATAGATACATATAATACAAATCATTTTGTTATTGGCACACCTGATCAACTTGGCTTTAGATAATTTATTTTATTTTTTTATATCCTTTTTACAATATAAAAAAAATGTTCTATTGGATAATTTTTGTAAAAGGTTTTTTATTCCTTCATTTTATTGAAAAGAAATAACTATATAATCTGATAATTTAAGGAAGGTTATTTATTTTCATTTTCAATTAAGTAAATAGTATCACAAATAGGGTCTTCGGCAGCTACTGTCTTAAGAATTTGAAGTTTGACCTTTTTTCCAGTAGCAGCACAAAAGTATTCGCGGTCAATTGCCATCACCGCCTCACACAAACTTCGGGAAGTATTTTCTAATCCAAATGGACACTTATTACCAGTAATATGAAATTTTTTATCAGAAATAGATATAACTTTGATGAGATCTTGACTAAAACTTTTGGAAAATGCTTTTGCAACTGTAGAAAGCCGAGTATCAGGAATTTTATTCCGTAATTTAAGTCCAAGGGCTTTGCCTTGTTTTCCTAATACTTCTTCGATTACAGATAATGCTTGATCACCAAATTTTTTATAAACTGCCTTAATTAACAAACCTTGAGCTTCTATTGGATTATTTGGTAATTCATCATCGCTATCCTTATTCATTTCAATCATCATATTTTGATGTTTAAATAAAATGACATAAAAAAGAAGAAAATGTTAAAAAAGTTTGAGTTATTATGGAGTAATTTTTTTGTAAAAATAAAAATAAAAATAAAAAAATAAAATAGAAGAATTTTCTAGCAAAATTGACTATTGAGGAAAGAAAGGATAAGAATTTCCAATTTGTGGGACATATAATAAAAGAACGAGAATAACACCAGCATTAATTGCAATAAAAAATATAGAATAGGGATATTTTTTGATTTTAATTGTAAATTTTTCTTTTATTCGTAATACTTGGATTAGTGTAGATACCAATAAGATTAGACAAATAAATAAATATTCAAAAGCACTCTGGCCTTCCATAAAAGAAAAAGCAAGTGCAATTCCATAAATTAGACCATATATAAATAATAATGTCGTATTTAAATAATTAGTTTCTTTTTTTTCTAAATCTAAAGGGTGCCAATATTGAAAGATATATAAACAGACAAGAATTAACATCATACTAGCATATAAGATTTTATGCCCGAGTACCTCATCAAAGAAATAAGCAATTAATTTAGGAAATGTAGTAATTGTGCCATCTATATCTTCAGGAGACCATTGTAATTGTGTATCAATAGCATCTCCGACATAATGAATTCCAAGCTCAACAACCATAGTGAAAATTGATATGTAAAAGAGTGTATTAAAAAATTAGAATATTTGGATTTTTCTTCAATTTCCGATTTCTCTTTTTTAATTTCTTTAAAGATTAACCAGACCATGATTGGTGCAAAAATGACAGGAATTAAAAATTCAAATAAAGTGCTAAAGTGGAGGTTTAATAAATAAATATGACCACCTTGCTCTTGAACTGGTACAAATACTGTAAACATTAAAGCACTGGATGAAGATGCATCGCCAAAAATTAAATCAGGAACAAGTTCAGCAATTCCCCACATTAATAAATAAATTAATATTAAATTAGCTAATCTGCTTACTTTCATAAAAGTCACATTTTATTTTTGTTTGTAAATGATTGTAGATATTTATGTAGGTATTTATGTAGATATTTACGAGGATATTTATAAAAAATTTATCCAATAAAGATTATTTTGTTAGATCATTTATAATTGCTTAAAACCTAAATAATTAATGTATTTTAGTACTAAAAAATTATCTTTTTTTATCCGAGCTTGTATTTTAGAAACACCTTTTTTATTCAGGTCTAATTTAAACCTTTTTAATAATTCTGTTGCAATACCTTTACTTCTAAAATTTTTTAAAACACCCAAATATAAAATATAGCCAAGTGGGTCATTAAATGTAAGAATCCCAGTGATTAAAAAACCAATAATTTTTTCATTGATTAGTGCAATATAAGTGCCTTCGTATTTTTTCCGTTTGGAATGCCTAAACTCATTTTCTTTTTCCGAATTAATTTCGTCTGGAAAAATTTTTACAAAAATGTCTATTAAATTATTTGGACTATAAGTTTCATCGAAAATAACTATCTTTAAATTAGGAATTGGTGGATGATCAGGTAATTTCAATTTAGTTACATCAATTTCAAAATCCAAATATTCATTATTCATTTAAATCCACAATTAATTATTCATTTAAATCCATAATAATATTATCCATCAAATAAATACTTTAAATTTATTTAGGAGGATCAAAATAATACTTTATCCTACCACGTTGAAAATCATTTATTAATATTTTAGCAGCAGATTTGATATCAGCAATTCCTTTTGCACCAAGTCTACCTCTTTTATATGCCATTTTTTCGAGGAATTCGTTAGTATTCGTATAGTTTATACCATATTTATTAAATAATTCATCTTTACTAACAATTGAGAGAATTTTATCAACAGCATCTAAAAGATGGTAAATCTTATCAGGTCTAATCGCGCCTCTTAATACAAGTTCAACTTCAGATTCTTCATCAAATGGAATTACTCCAGGAGTGTCAATCAAAAAAATGTCACCTTTAGCAAGTTTTATATATTTTTTTCCATGAGTAAATCCAGCTAGAGGAGATGTTGGAGCTACTTTTTTCTTTCTGAGTGCATTTATAATGGAACTTTTTCCTACATTAGGATATCCGACTAAACAGACCCGAACCGGCCTTTTTTTTGTTAATTTAAGAATATTTTTCTTCAAGAATCTTATAGAATTTTGAAATCCATAACGATCACTTGTATAAAATACTGGGTATTCTTTTGACAGAAATCTTATCCATTGATGTAAAATTTCACTTGGAATTAAATCTGCTTTATTTAAAAGTAGTACTAATTTTTTATTTTGATATTGGTTAATTAAGATTTCTAATCTATTCGATCTTGTACCTAAAGGATTTCTTGCATCCAGTACTTCGATTATAATATCTGCATCTTTTATAACATTATATACAATTCTTGTAAATTTATCTGTCATTTTCTATCTGGTCAATAATAAATTTATTTATATATGATTAAAATTTATCTTAAATTTTACATACATTATGAATATCCGTAAACTTTTAAAATAAATAAAGTTAGAGTAAAGTTAAATATTTATAGATAATAAATTCGTAAATCATCCAAGATTTGGATGATAAAATAATTTTAAGATCATTAACTCTTTTTGAGTAAATTAATACAGAATGGTTCTAAAAAATATTATGAATTATTCCAAAAGTGAAGTGATCACTAATGGTTAAAATAAAAAATGCAGAAGAAATTGAAAAAATGATAAAGGAACATCCATTAGATCTCCGGAGAATATTCAGTATAATTGCACATATAGATCATGGAAAATCTACTGCATGTGATTATTTAATGAGTCGAGCAGGTCTAATGAGTAGAGATTTAGATGGGCAGAGACGTCTAACAGATTCCGATGAAGAAGAGCAAGAACGAGGTATTACTATATTTACCTCAGTTGTTCTTTTAAATTATGAATATGATGGAAAATCATATTTATTAGAAATTAATGACACACCAGGCCATATAAGTTTTACTGGCGAAGTTTCAAGAGCTTTAAGGGGGTCAGATGGCGCTGTGATATTAGTCGATGCGTTAGAAGGTGTTATGACACAAACAATAACAAATATTCAGTTAGCTTTAGGAGATGAATGGTGTAAACCAGTTTTATTCATAAATAAAGTAGACAGACTTATTATGGAAAAGAAATTACCCCCAGATCAAATTACTTCGAAATTTGGTGAAATAATAACAGAAGTGAATAGATATATTGAAAATTCTACGCCTAAACCTTTTAAAGGGAAGTGGAAGGTTGATCCTAATAAGGGGCAAGTTGTTTTTGGTTCAGCAAAAGATGGATGGGCATTTACAATTCCATTATTAAAGAAAAAGGGGTTATCTGCGAAAATAGTATTAGAAAAATATAAAGAAGCTTTAGAAACCGATGATAAGACACCTATTAAATGGTTAAAAGAATATTTACCGCTAGATGAAGCGTTATTAGAAGTTATAATTACACAATTACCCAGTCCAATTGAAGCTCAGAAATATCGAATGTATAAATTATGGAGTGGGGATATTAAGAAAGGACTAAATATTGAAGATGTCGAATCAATTAAAGATGATAAAGAAGCATATACAGCATATTCTCTGATTAATATTAACAGAAATGGGCCACTTTTAGGGATGATAACAAAAATATTTATTCATCCAAGGTCAAAACGCCCCACATTAATTGGGCGAGTCTGGAGTGGGACTCTTAAACAAGGAGATACAATTTTTTTATTAAATTCTAAGAAGACAGCTCGAGTAAGACGACTTGGTGTAATGGAAATAGATAGCTTATTACAAGTCGATGAAGTCCCTGCTGGAAATTTATTTGCAATGGAATTACCCGAAATGATCCCTGCTGGTGAAACATTTGTAAATTTAGATGATAAAGAAGGTATACCAGGATTTGAGGAAATAGTTTATGTTTCAGACCCTGTTGTTTCTAGAAGCATCAAACCAGTCGATCCAAAAAATCTGGGCAAATTAGGTGATGTTGTAGGTAAATGGGTTATGGCAGACCCTACTGCCACATTTAGAAAAGATGAAGAGAGTGGCGAATATATTTTAAGTGGTATAGACCCACTTCAAATCGAAATTCTAGTTGAACGAATTCAAGAAGAAGTACCTATCAAAATAGGAACACCAATTACAGTTTACCATGAAGCTGCAACAACTCGAAGTTTAGAAGTTAATACCAAATGTACTGAAGGACATAACAAATTAAAATTATATGTTGAACCATTAAATGAAGAGACAATTAAATTAATCAAAAATGGTAAAGTTAAAGAATATCAAGACGAAAAAGTTAGAGCACAAATTCTTAGAGAAACTGCAGGCTGGGATAGAAAAGAAGCAAGAAGAGTTTGGGCAATTGAAGGAGATAATATGCTAATTAATGGCACAATAGGAGTCCAAAGACTTGATAGAATTAAATCATATCTAATTTCAACTTTTAGAGACTTTTGTTTTGCTGCTTCAATCGCTAAGGAACCAGTTATGGGCTTAAAAGTTGTGATTACAGATGCAGTTGTCCATGAAGACCCAACTCACACTAGAGCAGGACAAATTTTCGTTATGATGTTCTCTGCTTTAAATATAGCATTTCTGTGTGCTAATCCAGCTCTGTTTGAACCAATATTACGAATAGATATAAAAGTCCCTACTAATTTTCAAGGTAATGTAATGGGTATAATTAACCAGCACAGAGGTAAAATAAATAATATTAAACAGATGGGAGAATCAGTCGAAATCGAAGGAGAAATTCCGACCAGCGAGGCAGTTAAAAGTGAAGGTGGTATTGGACTTGCTGATGAAATTAGGTCTGCTACTGAAGGTAGAGCAATTTTTGGCTATCAATTCCTAAAATTTAAGATGCTACCAAAAAATATGCAATATCAAGTAATTGAAAATATTAGAAAAAGAAAAGCTCAAGAAGGAAAAGAAATATCAGAAGAAATTCCAACACCATTTACGTATAAAAATCGTATGTACCCAGATCCACAGTCATGGAAACCAAAAATAATTCAGCATTTTAAGTCTATTAAACCCAATATAAAAGAATTATTTGAAAAAACAATAGGAGAATCATAAATTTTTCTTCTTTTTGTTTCTATTCGATTATTTTAATTTTTTAATCTAAAACGAATATAAAATGGATTGAAAAATCTATAATTTGTCCGATTTTTTTATAATAAGTTCGATATCTTTTAAAAATGGTGGACTGGCCGGAATTCGAATCCGGGGCCTTCAGGGTGCGAACCTGACGATCTACCAACTGATCTACCAGCCCAAATATAAGGAATTTTCAATTATAATTTAATTATATCATCTAATTCAAGTTCTTCTAATTTTTCTTTTTTAATTTTTCCAGTTTCATAATCCCAACCTCGAAGTTTATAATATTCCTTTAACATCGGGTTGAGGTCAATTGTGTCAGCTTTTCCCAAGCTTTGAGGTAATGGCTCATTTAAGATCCTTGGAGGGAGGTAATCATCTTCTCTCTTTGCGCCATGTTTAAGATTAAATGCTCTTAACAAGTTAAATATTCTTTCGCCGGTTTTTAGGAAAATTTTGTTAAAATTTTGTTTCCAACCTGTCAACAATGCTGTAAAAACAGATACGTATCTAAGCGAAATAATAGGAACGGAAAAAGCATTCAAACAAAACGGAAGGGAGTCAAGCATACTATGAAAATTTTGAGCGCTAATACAAGCTTTAGCTTTTCCAATTGGAGATAGTCTATTTAATGTATGTAAATTTAATTTTGGAGTAAAATCAAGTTCTGGATTTGGTATCTCAAACATATAAAGAATAGAAATCCCAGCTGTCGTATGTTTAGCGCCTAGTGGGTGAGTAGCGTAATTTAAAGCCATTGTTAAATTTGCTCGAGGCTCGTGCATTGGTATTTCAAGTCCCTTAACTTCTACTGTAAAATATAATGCTTTCTCACCATTTTCCATGGCAAATTTCTTTGTTCCTTCTCCTAAATTTTTGGCTATTCCTTTTCTCTCTACAATTTCATTAATTAATTTTAGCATAGCATCTGCGTCGCCCCATTTTAATTCGAAGCCTAATTCCTCTTGAGAAATTATTCCTTTTTCAAATGCTTCCATTGCAAATGCAACAACACCGCCCATAGAAATCGTATCTAGTCCATATCTATTACACAATTCATTAGCCTTTGCTATCGCATAAATATTATTGACCATGCAATTAGCACCCAATGAAGCTAATGTTTCATATTCTGGCCCACTACCTGGTCCAACTTTATATTTTGGAATATCAACTTTAACGTGCCGTTTACATGCAATTGGACAACCATAACACGACTTGTTTTTTATTAAAATAGAGCGGAGCATCGCAGAAGCAGTTATTTTATCGAATTTTTTCATCCATTCTTTCTGAAAATTTTTAACTGGTACATCTCCATAAATTGAACCCATTGAAATAAAAATTGGTGTGCCATAAGTAGAAAAAAATTTCATAAGAAAATTTTCTTTGAATTTTTTATTTATAGATCTACTTATTTCTCTAAATTTCTTGCTATTATAAATGGGTACTTTAACTCCTTTTTTCTTTTTACACGCAATTGCCTTCAAATTTTTTGACCCCATTACTGCACCTAAACCCAACCGACCTAATGCACGACCCCTGTCGTTCATTATAGAAGCAAATTTAACAAGCTTTTCACCAGCGGGGCCAATTGATGCAATTTTATAAGTTTTATCACCCATCATTTCGAAAATTTTATCTTCGGTTTCATATGTATCTAATCCCCATAATTTTGAGGCATCTTCTATAGAAGCTTCACCGTCCTTAATAACTAAAAAAACAGGTTCTTTTGCTTTATTCTTAAAAATGATACCATCGTAACCTGATAACTTTAATTCCGGCCCAAAGAAACCCCCAGCATTTGCAGCTCCTATAAAATTATTTAATGGAGATTTGGCAATTACTTCAAATCGAGAACATGCTGGCGCCCCACTTGCAGTTATAGGCCCAGTCATAAAAATCAAAAGATTTCCTTCATCGAGCCCATCCGCACCAACAGGAATCTCCTTATAAGCTATATATGCACCTAAACCTAATCCACCAATAAATTTTTTTAAAATATCCTCTTCAAATTCAAATTCCTCAATTGATTCAGTCCTTAAATCAACTTTTAGATATTTTCCAATATAACCATATACCATTTTTTATCATCTCAAATATATCTACCCATTTAATTCCAATAAATTTAAATCTATTAATTTAAATATATAATAAATGCGAAACTTATTCAAAATAATAATTATTAACCTAAAAATCCTTTTTCTCATTATAGTCCGTTCAATTAAATCAAAAAATTTTATCACTAATCTTATCAATAATCCATTCTTTTTCTCATATACAGCCATTGTTTATCACTTTATTATTAGGATCAAAAATCTATAATATTTTGATTTTTTTTATAATACTCTTTTTTTAACATTAATTTTATAATTGATCCTTTTTATTTATTAAATTAATTAATAACTCATTCTTAATTTATTTTGACTAATTTCATTTAAGTCCACTCATTAAAAAAATAATTTATACCAAAAAATTCTCGCTAAAAAATAAAAAAATAATTAATTATAAACTTAATTAATATCTATAAACTCCATTTTTTCTTATTTTTTAATGGAAATCAGCTTTATTAAGATATCATTATTAATAAATTTGTTATAATTTTTAGAAAAATTATACCTAAAAAATTTAACATGTATTTTATAATTTATGGCATTTAAATGATTAAAATTTTATAATTGTAACTCTTAATTATTAAAAAAACTTGAACTCGTTAAATTATTCAAGAAAATTTTATAAAAAAAATTTATTATTAATTGAACTTTTAATTATATAATTTAGTTTTTTATTGCTTTTTACTATTTTAATTTGTAAATAAGCAGTCTATTAAACATTATTAACATCTTTATTACCGAGTCACTTCCACTCTAATTTCGGAAAAGTTTTTATTAATTCTAGTTGAATTTTTAGACAGAAAATTAATATTAATATTAAAAACAAGATACAATTGTCAGATTAAACATTTGAGAAAAAAATTTTAAATAATCCACTAAATCGGATAAATGTTATAATAAAATTTTTAAAAATAAAGTTGAAAAATATGGAGTGATTTAATTGGCTAAAGAAAGTGCAACTTTTAAATTTGATTCACTATCTACACCAAATATAAAAGTAAAAGGTCTGCAAATTAATATACGAGAACTTCCAGTAGAAGAATGGACTGAAGAACCTCAAGGGCCGCATCCAATGCCAGAACTGGTCGATTTGAGAAATTGGTTTCACATTCTTTTAAGAAGATATCCTCCATTCTATGCACCAGTTTGCGATTATTGTTGCTTATGTACTTTTGGAAAATGTGATCTTAGCCGTGAAAAACACGGTGCTTGTGGCTTAACTCTTCCTACTCAACAAGCAAGATTTGTTACTATAGCTTGCTGTATAGGGGCTAGCTGTCATTGTGGTCATTCAAGACATTTATTACATCATTTGATTGAAAAATTTGGTCGAAATGTTCCTATAGATATGGGAACTGAAATTGAATTAGAAGCTCCTGTTGTCAGAACCGTTATTGGAATTAAACCAAGAATAATAAAAGATTTAGAAGTAGCGTTAAATCAAACTGAAACTGAAATTATGCACACACTTGCAAGTACTCACACTGGACAAGAGAGCGCTGCAATAGATTATGAAGCAAAAGCTTTGCTCGTATCAGTTTACGACCACGTGGGAATGGAAGTCGCAGATTTAGTTCAAATAGTTGCCTATAATTTCCCTAAGGGAGATGAAGACGCACCATTAGTAGATCTAGGACTAGGAGTAATCGATAAAGATAAGCCTTTCTTATTATTAATAGGACATAATGTTGCAGGAGCAATAGAAATTGTCGATTATTTAAAGGAAACAGGCAAGTATGGAACAATTGAACTTGGTGGAATCTGCTGCACTGCACTTGATAGTACTAGATATGATTTTGGTGCCAAAATTATTGGACCAATTACTTATCAATTAAGAATTGTAAGGTCAGGACTTCCAGATGTTATTATGGTTGATGAACAATGTATTAGAACAGATATTATTGAAGAAGCCAAAGCAATTAATGCAAGAGTAATTGCATGGAATGAAAAAGCATGTCATGGACTTCCAGATAGTACTCATGAAGATGAAGATAAATTAGTAGAAGAACTTGTAGCCGGAAAAAGAGATGCTGTCTTAATTTTCGATACTGAAAAAGCTTCAAGAGTTGCTGTTAAAACAGTTGAAAAAATGTTCCCAATAAGAAAGAAACAAAGAAATCTTCCAACTGATAAAGAAATGATCGAAATTGCAAAGAAATGTTCAGGTTGCTTTAATTGTCAAAGAGCATGTCCAAATAACCTTTATACAACAGAAGCAGTAATTGCTGCTCAATCAGGTGATTTTACCAAACTTGAAGGATTATATGAATCGTGTTTGGCTTGTGGCCGTTGCGAAGACGCATGTCCAAATGGAATCCCAGTTACTGGAATGATAATTCAATCGTGGCAGAAAAATGTTAGAAATGAAAAATGGAAGATTAGAGCTGGAAGAGGCCCTGTAAAGGATACTGAAATTAGAGCTGTTGGAGCTCCATTAGTCCTTGGCGAAATACCAGGTATTATAGCTCTTATTGGGTGTGGAAATTTACCAAATGGTAATATGGAAGTGGCAAGACTAGCTGAAGAGTTCTTAAAAAGAAGATATATTGTAGTTGCGACAGGGTGTCATGCTATGGATCTTGGTCGATACAGAACTGAAGATGGACTCACCTTATATGAAAAATATCCAGGTGTTTTCGATGCAGGAGGCCTTTGTAATATAGGTTCCTGTGTGTCAAATGCGCATATCTCAGGAGCTTGTATTAAAGTAGCGAGTATATTTGCAAGAAGAAATCTAAGAGGAAATTTCGAAGAAATTGCAGATTATATACTCAATAGGATTGGTGCTGTTGGTATATCATGGGGCGCTATGTCTCAGAAGGCTGCCTCAATTGCAACTGGGTTCAATGCTTTTGGAGTCCCAGCAATTGTTGGCCCGCATGGATCAAAATATAGAAGACAATACCTTGGTAAAACCTATAATGAAGATGCTTGGTTTATTCATGATGCAAGAACTGGAGAAAAATTCAAAATTGGACCTGCACCTGAAAATTTGATAATGTCATGTGAAACAATTGATGAGGCAACTGTAATGGCTGCAAAATTATGTATAAGACCTGCTGACAACTTTAAAGGTAGAGCAGTAAAATTGACACACTGGATAGACTTACATAAAAAGATATATGGTACTATGCCAGACGATGTATGGAAGTTTATCAGAGTAGAAGCAGATATCCCACTGACCTTTAAATCAGAAATAATGAAAATGTTGAAAGAAAAAGGTTGGAAGGAAAAATCTATTCCAGACCCAACAAACTTGCCTAGATTAATAAAAAAGAAAAAATAATAAAAGGAGATGATCAAGATTTTTAAAATAAAACCTTGGAGACCCACCCATATTAATGGCCCAATTGCTGGAACACCAGTTTATAAACCAGAAATAATAGGTAAAATAATTAAGAAAGCAAAAAGGCCTCTTTTAATAGTGGGTGGTTATGAATATGATGTTGATATTGGAAATGGTAAAACATATTTAGACCTACTAGTCGAATTAGTTAAAAAGAAAAAAATTCCAGTAGTCGCTACAACGGAAGTTGCAAAGACATTTGTTGAAAAAGATATAAAACCAGTTGCAATAATGTCAGTTTCTAATGTTATCCATAGAGTCTGTGATGAAAATTGGAAGGGATTTGACGGCAAAGGACATTATGACTGGGTTATAATTGCTGCAATGGTCTATTATTTACAATCCCAGATGTTCAGTGCAATGAAGCATTTTTCTTATAAATGGTCAAAAGGAATTTCTTTAGATAGATACTTCCAACCAAATGCGTCATTTTGTCTTGCAAACTTTAAGGTCGAGGAATGGAAAAAAGCAATTAATGATATAGTCAAACTTATAATGGAGTGATTTTTTATATTTAATTTATTTAATTTGGAGTTGATAGAATAATGAGTGATGAAGAATCTGGAATGTTTTCTGATATCCCTGTAGATGTTGGATTAATTTATGAAGGCGAACGAGTCAGAGGAAAACAAATGCAAGTAGAACTTGGCGGAGGCAAAATTAAGGAAAAATTTGAACTGGTATTAGCTCGTGAAATGAACGAAATTGAAGATGAAAAAGTTACTATTGTAGGTCCTGATTTAAAAGACTTAGAAGAGGGTAAAACTTATCCCATCGGTATTATCGTAGAAGTAGCTGGTAGGTTGGTCGAAAAAGACTTAGAAGCTGTCTTAGAAAGAAGAATTCACGAATTTACTAATTATATCGAAGGTTTAATGCATTTGAATCAAAGATACGATATCTGGATGCGATTATCAAAATCATCATACAAAAAAGGCTTTGATACTCTCGAATATTGGGGAAAAGTTCTCATTAGATTGTATAAATCAGAATTCTCAAAAGTAATTGAAAAAATTCAAGTAACTATCTTTACAGACCCAAAGGAAATTAAAACTTGGTACGAAAAAGCTATGGAGATTTATGAAGCAAGGGATTCTAGAGCAAGGGGCATGAAAGATGAAGATGTCGATTTGTTCTATGGATGTACATTATGTCAGAGTTTCGCACCAACACATGTATGTACAATAACACCTGAAAGAATCTCCTTATGCGGTGCAATTAACTGGTTTGATGCAAGAGCTGCTTCAAAAGTTGATCCAAAAGGACCAAATTTTGCTATTGAAAAAGGAGAATGTATCGATGAAATAAAAGGAGAATTTACAGGTGTAAATGAAATTACAAAGAAAAAGTCACTGGGTGAAATCGATAGAGTACATTTATATACAATTTTAAGTCCCTATAATCATACTTCATGCGGTTGCTTTGAGGCTATTGCATTTTATATCCCCGAAGTAGCGGGTATAGGGATAGTTGATCGTAATTTTAAAGGAGAAACAGTTAATGGTCTACGTTTCAGTACAATGGCAAACTCAACTGGTGGTGGAAAACAAGTAGAAGGCTTTGTAGGTATTGCAATAGAATATTTAAGATCACCTAAACTTTTCTCCGCAGATGGTGGCTGGAATAAAATTGTTTGGTTACCTTCAAATATAAAAGAACGAGTTGAAAATGATATTCCCGAAGATATCAGAGATAAGATTGCTACGGAAAAGAATGCGCCCACTATAGACGAATTAAAAGCATTTTTAAAGAGCGTTGACCACCCAGTTGTAAAAGATTGGGTTGAAGAGGAAGAAGAAGAGGAGGAAGAAGAAGAAGCTATGATGGTACCACAAGGACAACAAATTACATATCAACAAACAATGCCAGTTCAAATGGGTACTGGTGTCGGAATTCCACTTGTAGGACAATTACAATTACCTTTAGGTGCCTTAGGCGGTGGAGCTGGTGCACAATGGAAAATTACCTTTAAGAATGCAAAGATAATTGCCGATGAAATGGTCATCAAGCGAATTAAACCTGCAAAAAAGAAGAAAAAATAATTGGAGAAATTTAAGATGTCAGAAAATTTTCTATCAAAATTAGACGAACTGCTAGACAATATAGATGAGATAGTTTTAAAGAATATTCAGATTGAAACAGATGAATTAGGATTAGAGATTTAATAATTGGTGATTTTCGATGAGTCGAGACCCAGAAGAATTTATGAATGATTTAGAAAAATTATTCGATGAAACAGGAGTTGCAATATTTAAAGACATTCAATTTTTTATTGATAGTTTAGTACTTAGGCCACCTAAGGCTGCAGGCTATCAAGCAGCCACGATGGCCACTCAAATGTTACAACCTATTGCAAAACGCGCAGAATTTGTCTGGAAAGATTCAAAGCTTGCGACCATTACTGAAGATTATCCCTCTGAAATTAATGTAATTACTTTTAAAAGAAAAGGTGGAAAAAATGTAGTCATTGGTGGCGAAAAATATCCGCCCTTCTATAGTTTTCTTGGAAAAAACCCAAATAGACCAGTTGTAACTGCTGATGTTTTTGATGTACCTATCCACACAAAAGAAAGACCATCAATTTTAAGATTAAGCAAACCCGTCAAAGAACATTTTCTAAATCCAGATGTTTCTACAAACCCAGGGCTATGGGCAAAGAAACATGTTGAAGAATTTGGAGCGGATATGATTACACTCCATTTTATCGGGACAGACCCTACTTTACCTGAAAAAGAAGGTGGAAACCAAAGCGTTAGACAAGCATTAGAACACCTCGAACAGGTAATGGATGCAGTTGATGTTCCAATTATAATTGGGGGTTCTGGTAATCATAGAAAAGATGTAGAACTTTTTACTGGTGTTGCTGATATGATTGCAGGGAATCGTTTTATGTTGAGTTCAGTTGAATTAGATACATATGAAAAAATTGTTCCTGTTGCAAAAAAATATGACCAAATAGTTTTATCATGGACTCAATTAGACGTGAATAACCAGAAGAAATTAAACTCAGAGATTTTAGATATGGGTCTTTCTAAAGATTTAATTGTAATGGATCCAACGGTTGGACCTTTAGGTTATGGAATTGAATATAGCTTTTCAGTTTATGAAAGAATGAGATTAAGCGGATTAAAAGGAGAAGAAACGCTTGCATTCCCAATGAGTGGAGGTACTACTAATGCTTGGGGAGCTCGAGAAGCTTTTATGGCAGATAAACTTAGACCAGAATGGGGTCCACGAGCATTCAGAGGCCCATTATGGGAAATTTTGACAGCCTTCATTCTTTCAATTGTAGGCCTTGATTTGGCAATGATGCTCCACCCAGGATCTGTTGCAGGTTTTAAAGATATTATTGAAAAATTATCCGCACCTAAGCCATCAAAACCAGTAGATGGACTAAAATGGATTACTATGAAATAAAGGAGGAAAAATAAAAATGCCAAAATTAAGCCCTTTAAATGTTATCCCATTATTACCCGGGACCAATTGCGGACAATGTGGAGAACAAACATGTATGTCCTTTGCAGTAAAATTATTAGACCATTTAATAGAACTTAAAGAATGTAAACCATTATTTAGCGAAAAAAAATACGCTAAAAAATTAAAAAAATTAAAAGAACTTGTAACTCCTCCAATAATTAGTATTAAAATTGGTACCGGTGAAAAACAGATATCTATAGGCGGAGAAGAAGTCTTATACAGACATGAACTTACTTATTATAGTCCGACCGCTATTTTTGTTGATGTCAATGATGAAGATTTAGACGACCTGATCCAAAGAACTGAATTTGTTAAGAATTATGACTGGATAAGATTAGGTGATAGAATTAATTTGCAAGGGATTGCTGTCAGGTCTTTATCGGGAAATCCGGATACATTTGCTCAAGCTGTTAAGAAAGTACTTTCTATTACTGATCTTCCAATTATCTTGTGTACCTTAGACCCAAAAATTATGGAAGCAGGGTTAAAGGTAACTAAAAACAAAAATCCATTGATGTATACAGCCACCAAAGAAAATTGGAAAGAAATGGCAAAATTAGCCCTAGAATATGATGTGCCTATTACTGTATATTCTACAGACCTTGACGAACTCAAAAGTTTATGCGTTTCACTTGAAAATGCAGGTATAAATAAAATTGTACTCGACCCAGGTACCATTCCAGGTGAAGGACATATAGGTGAAACATATAGCCGACATATTATCCTTAAAAAATCGGCGATTGAAAAAGGAGACAAATCAATTGGATATCCAACTATTGGAATACCTGCAGCAGTTTGGATGGACCAAGATATAAAGAACCTATCTTTAGGTGAAAGAGTTACTTTATCTTATGAAGAAGCTAAACTAGGAACGATTTTAATAAGCCATGCTACTAATCTTTTAATATTTCATACAGCAGAAAATTGGTTTATGCTCGCTATAGGAGTCGTTAGACAAAATGTATACGCAGACCCAAGAATCAATCCAGCTGTAGAACCAGGATTATATGAAATAAACAATCCCACTCCAGAATCTCCGCTCTTTTTGACGACTAATTATACAATGACCTATTTTGTAGTTAAAGGAGATCTGGAAGAGAGCAGAATTCCTTCATGGCTATTAGTAATAGACACCGAAGGAATAGGTGTAGAATGTGCGGTCGCCGGTGGAGATCTTAATGTCGATGCCATAAAAGAACATATTGAAAAATATAAAGTCAATGAAAAAGTTAAACACCACGGAATAATAATCCCTGGATTAGCTGCAAGGCTTCAAGGTGAACTCGAGGATTCAGCAAATAAGGTAGTAATAGTTGGACCTCGAGATTGTGGTGGAATTCCATTTCTTTTAGAAAAACGCTGGAATTTAGAAAAAATAGAAGAATTATGGCAAGAAATGCAATCTTAACTTTTAATTTTCTCTCTTTTTTTATTATTTATAGTTAAACACCTTATTTTAATTTCAAAAATGTTATAATCATTTTTATTAAATATTAATCAAAAATTCTTTTTGTGAATTTATAGTTAATTTTGAATTGCCTACCATAAAAATTATTAAATAAAGATAATAATTTAATTTAGAATTTTGAATAAATTATAATTTAGATTATAAATTGTAAATGAATAATGAGTGAAATGATTAACATAAATGAAGTTGTGTTAATATCATCTTTACCAGTTTTAACATATATTAGAGAAAATAAACCAAGTAATACTAAAAACAAACTATTATTTGAACAAGATAAAGAAATAAAAGAATTTTCCGAGGCATTATTTAAAGGACAACATGATTTTAAATATGAGAAATATTTTGAATTATTAATTAATAATTGTATAATTCCGAAACTTTCAATACCACCAGATATAACAAAAAATGAATTAAATTCTTTAATTTCTGACACTATTAAATTTATTTTAGATGAAATGAAAAAGATTCCGGGATTTTCATTCCATAAAATTGAAAAATTAAACACTAAATTCATTAGAAAGACCGATCTAACAGTCAAAGATCTCACTAAATTTTTAAAAGATCAAGAAGATTATCTTTTAACTACTTTAAATATATTAGAAGATATTAAAGAAAATAATGAATTTCAAGAAGATTTATCAAATAATTTATTGAATAAATTGTTTTATTATTTGGAATTTACTATAAAATATCTTGTTAGATTAATTGATAATTTATTAACTTTAAACCTTGAAAAAGAGTTAAATGACAGCGATAATATTTTAACAGAAATAGCAAATTTTAATTAAATATTATTTCGTTTAACAATTTTAATATTCCTGATTTTTATAATAGAAATATTTAAATTGATCTCAAAAAATAGAACTAAAATAGAAAGTATCAAACCAATTCAAGATTTGAGCGAACAATTTAATACAATTTTAAATTTTATTAAAGAAGCTGCGGGGATAGACCTTAACAAATTAATAGATGAAGAAATTAATGAAAACAAAATGAATGAAGAAGTAGAGATTAAAAAAAAGAAAAAAATACTCAAAAAATTTTTCCCTAAAAAAGATTTTGAGGATTTTTCATTAGATAAAACTGCTATTAAAAGACTTCATAACTATTTAGATTCTGAAATAAAAAAAAGGTTCGATATTGAAAAATTATTTAGTGAGGATTAAGTTTGAGTTACAATTCAAATAGAAGAAAAAAGATATATCTTGACACTAATGTGAATGGAATAAATAATCCCATATTCTATTTTTAAATTGGGGGCAGTTTTTATTGATTTGAATAACTATTTATTTATACTCTTGAAAATATGGGATAATTTTAGAACTAAATTCTTTTATTTGTTCGTAATAATTATTTCCAATGAACATTAAGACGAAATATTCTACTCCGGCTTTTATAAAATCTTCAAGTTTGGAAATGATATTATCGACCGGACCAAAGGCGCACATATCTTTTAGAATTGAATCAGGGACATATTGAGAATAATCGAATACTTTTCTTTGAGCTTTTTTCATTCCTAATAATGTATTATGAGTCATCATCTTGTGAAAATTCATATTTTGAGGGAATTTTAAATTAAATTCTTTAATAATCTCTTCTTTCATTGAAAAAACAGTCATAATTGGTCTAAGGGTATTAAATGCAGCATTTTCGTCTTCAGATAAATAGATATAAATTTGGTATGCGTGGACAATGTCAGTGTTTTTTCTACCGAATTTTTCAGCCATATCATTAATTTCAGAAGACCACCTTCGATAAATTTTTTGTGGAATAGAATTAGGGAACCAACCAGTCCCATATTTAGCTGTTAGTTCTCTGGTTTTTGTACCATTTCCAGCAACCCATAATTGTGGTGATTTTTTGAATTTAATTTGGAGGAATGCATCTTTTAATGTGAAAAATTCTCCGTTATAATTAGCTCTTCTATTACTTTTTGCGTTCCACAGCTCTTGCATGACTTCAATAGCCTCTTTTAATCTAGAAACAGGTCTGTCCCATTTAATTCCATATTGGTTAATATTGGCACCTTCTCCTGCACCTATTCCTAAAATAAAGCGCCCATCAGTCAAAAAGTCCAATGTAGCATGCATTTGAGCTAATATAGCGGGATGATTTCTATGAGGGTCGGTTACTAATATTCCTAGTGTAGATTTTTTAATTCTATTGATTAATGAACTTAAAAATATCCAATTATTAGCAATTTGAGAATTAGTTGGTGTCCAATTTAAATGGTCCATAAAAAAAATACCATCATAATTCAAAGAGTCAGCTAAAAGTGCTGATTTAGTAATGGCGTCCAAATCGTGCATCAATAAAGTTGAATTTGTGGCGTGATCGACTCCAAATTTAATCAAATTCGTTCTCACCATTTAAAATTTAAAAACGTAAAAATAATCAAACTGTCAAATTGAAAAAGAGACGTCATTTGAAAATTGATAAAGAGAAAATTGATAAAGATTATTCTAATTTAATATACATATTTCTTGAATTATTTATCCGCCTAATTTTGCCAGACAAATATAGTTGGTGTAAAACATTTCGAGCTTCTCGCTTATCAGAATCGTCCATTCCTAAAATTTCCATAAATTGGTCAATTGAGAATGTCTTTCCTAAATAATCTTTTATTTGAGACCAAAGACCCATATAAACACAGTCCATTTTATTTTTAGATTTTAATATGTAATAATTATTTTAATTGTGATGTAATTAGATGGTTATTATATTTTATATTTTTTAAATTTTACTTAAACTCGTGAAAAAAGAATTATAAAAAGTGAAATAAACAATATAAAAAGTAAATAGAATAGATAAGAAAAACGCATCCGAATCTTAATTATTCCATCAATATTTTGTAATAAATTTTAAAATATGGTTAATTCTACATAACAAAAGGTATTATTTAATTAAAGTAGTAGAATTTAAGACTAATAAAAATTTAAAATTAAAAATAAAAATGATAGCGGGTAGTGGATTTGAACCACTGATCTCCGGGTATCTTATCAAGTTCTATTGAATATGAGCCCGGTGGGATCGACCTAGCTTCCCTAACCCGCTTTTTTAGGGCTACAATATTGTTCATTAATATAATAATTATCTAAAAACGTTTAAGATAAAGATAATAAAATAGTATTTAAATTTTACTTCATAAGTTATTTAAATTAAAAAATAAATTTCGTATTTTTATAAATAGAATTAATTAAAATTAATAAATGTTAATTTATTATGTTTATTTAACTAATAAGAAATATGATGAGTAATATGACAATACATGTTGGCATTGATTTGGGTACATCAACTATTAAAGTGGTATGCGGGTCTCAAGTATATATGATACCCAGTATAATTGGAGAACCAAACCCTGGCTGGACAGGAATGTCATTAGACAAATCGCTCGTAAATAATATGGTCTTAATAGAAGAAGATCAAGAATGGTATGTTGGAGAGCTAGCGCGGACTCAATCAGAGGTGAAGCGGCCATTAGCAAGTGAAGGGCAGATGAAATCGGCAGAAGAAACATTTATTGCAATAAAAGCTGCGTTAGGGCTATTAGTAGACGAAGATGAAGATGTTATAGTTAGTACTGGGGTACCAGTAGCAACTTCAATGAATGTAATGAAAAATTTAAGTAGAATGCTAAAAGGGCAAATAAATATAGAGATACGCAATGATGCTACTAATGAAATTAAATCGTTAACGATAAATATTAAAAAGACTTTAGTACTTCCAGAACCTTTTGGGACATATTATATGGTATTAAAATCAAAGGGTGAAGAAACAGCAGTAGATACAGTAATTATAGATATTGGACATGGAAGTACTGATATTTTAACTATGTATCAAGGGCGTCCTATGCGGACAGCTTCAGGTTCACTTGTAGAGGCTACAGATACTTTAACATCACGAATGGCGAAAGCATTAGGAGAAAAAACTGGAGCCATTATAAAACCATTTGATTTAATGATGACAATTAAAAAAGGAAAAGATACAGTAATGATTGGGGGACAGACATATTCAATTAAAGAAATTAGAGAATATTATGCAAAACAGATTAGTAAAATAATAATTGATGAAGTGTTGCGGCTAATTTCTACCTTACCACCAGACGCATTTGTGGAATACTATATTATATGCGGAGGTGGAGCTTACAATTTTGGAGAGAGTATTAAAGAAGCAATAATATCAGGAAAATTGGTATCAAAACCAGACCATGTAGTAATTCCAGAAAATCCAGTCCTTTCAAATGCAATGGGTTTTGAACTGGTAGCAAAAACTCAATAATCTAAATATTTTTTACTTTTAAAATTAAAAGTTCTTCGTTATTTGGATTAAAATTAATTTATTCCTTAATTATTCAAACATAAGATTTTTTTATATTGGAGTTAATATTGAATAATAAAAGATAATTTAGTTTTTCATCATTGGTGGAATTGTTTGGACAAAGAAGCCTCAAATAAGGAAATAGAAGAAATAGAAGATATCACTAAAAATCTTTTAAAAGATGTATCAGATCTCAAATTAGAAGAAGAGATTAATAATGTAGAAAATACAGTAGAAAGAGTTTTAACAGAATTATCAGATTTAGGCGAGAAATTACCACAATTTGCTAGTAATTTAACTAATAAAACGATTTCAATTGACCAAAACTATTTAATGGCAGTAAGAAGACTTCAAAATGCAATGAAATTATATCTAATTGACGGAACAAATAAAAAAGACTTAAATTTATATAAACAGGGATTTGAATTTTTTAAAAATGCTGAATCAATGATATTAGCTACAGGAAATCAAGCCGAACTTGATCAAATTAGAAATGAATTTGCTCAATCTCTATTTAAAGTTTTAATGATCACAAAAAGTAGAAAAAACGACAATGACTATACTCCTTTTATATTAATGGCATGTAAGGGGCTCGCTGAAATAAATGAGAATCTAAAGCAATATGATATTGCATTAACTTTCCATAGTAGAGCAGGTTATCTTCTCAGCAACCAAAACCCACTTTTAGCTGAATTAGAATATTTTCAAGCCATCCTTGACCATATATTAATATCAGATAACCAAAAAGCCGAAAAAATACTGGTCAAACTTAATATCAAACATATTAGAAATATGGCAGAAGAAGTGATTAACAGTAAGGACGAAAAATCAATTAATGAAATAACAAATAAACTGGAAGTATTAGGTGTTCAGCGACGATTAGATGTAAAAAATGCTATTATTCTTTTAAATAAAATTAAAGAGCAATTCAAAAGAAAAGAGACTGAAAAAAGTGGTGCAGAGATGATTGAAGCACCAACTAAAGCAATTCCATTGTCGGATAAAATGATCCAAGATATCCAATTATCCTTGTCCAAAGGAATTCAACAGATAAATAATGCATACCCAAATATACAGGTTTCAGCTCAAATTGATACTAAATCAATCGTATCTGAATTAAAACAAACTATTTCATCTGAAATAAGTAAAGAAATTAAGTCATTATCAAATGATATAATAACAAATATATTAAAAAATATTCCAAGTGGAATTGATTTATCCTCAGCTCGCCCGAGGTCAGGAGGTCAGATTTCTGATGATATACCTGAAATCAAGATAGTTGAGGGAGCTCCAAGAGAAAAAGCTGAAAGGCCTAAACTTGATGATATGCTTGATTCAATAATAGTTTGTGAATAAAACTACTTTTTAAAAGAATATTAATTTTTCATTAAAAATACAAATTTAAAAAAGATAAAAGAAAAAAATTCTTTAAAAAGAAAGTTAAAATTGTTTTTTCATTGATTTTTTAATAAGAATTAATATATATAGAAAGGAAATTATCACCAAGACCACATATAAAAGTTCGAAACCTGGAATAGATGGAGTTGTTGTATTAGTTGGTGGATTAACCATATAATTTACATGATTAAGATACATATTTAAACCAAATACGGTCATATTGGTAGGACCATCAGAAAAACCTCAGAGGAGATATTTCCAATTTTCCATAATAATAGGATAATGATTTGCGTTATTCAATTGCCGACCAATTATTTCCATGTTTGATAGATTTGTTGGATTATAAATTGCAATTGCATGGACAAGTTTTGAATAAAGAATATATTTGGTATAATCTTTAAAAGGATATGGATAATTATATAGTTTGCTTGAAAATTCCATTGTTTTTGTCCCATTTGTACTAGAAATAGTCCAAGAGTTATCCCATCCAATATATAAGGAAATATTGCTAAAATAGACCGCACCGCCTCTATATATACCAATTATTGGTTTATTTGCTTTTTGAATAATTAGAGATAGATTATTGGAACCCCAATTAGACCCTGAATAGGCAGTATCTCCACCAATTATTATCAAATTATATAAGGAAAAATCAATTGAACCTAAACTAGAAGTATTCAATAAGGATACAGAATAATCATTTAATTCAAGTAAATTTTTTATAATCATTAGCTGTGGTTAAGTCGTCATTATAAATATACAAGATTTTAGTTTTAGTAGTAGAGGAAGTATGGCCAATTATTATCGCAGATGATGAAACCAATAGCATCAACGAAAGTAATAATATTATAAATAAATTAAGTCTATCTTTTTTTTTCATTTTACAATTTCACCATATTTTTTTTATATTTCGAGAGAAAAAGTCAAAAAAAATTTTAAATTAAAATATTAAAGAATTTAATTTTATAAAGATTAGGAACTTTAATATCTAACTTATTTTATTATTTTAAGATAAAAATGTAAAAAGGATAAAATCCAAAATTTAGATTGACATTATAAAATATGATATTTAATTTGAAATAAAGAAATTTAAGATAAATTTTTTAATTTTTTCGTATATTTCTTGAACAACTATTAAATGAATCATAGTATAGAGAAAGAAATATCCTAAACTTGCTATAAAAGAAATTAAAAATATATTAAAAAATATAAGAAGATAATAGATTTTTATGATATCTCAATTAATATTGGAGAAACAAATAAAATGCATATTATTATAGTATAAGTCTAAAGGATATCAAATAATGAATTATTAGAAATTAATTAATTTACTCAAAAAAAATTAAAAAACACGATTAAAAAAATAAGTTTAGGTTTATAATAAATTTTGAATATATTAAAAATAAAAAGAAAATTGTTTTGATGATATTGTCGTCAAATGTAATAATTACCTCACTTGGCATCAGGGGAGAGACAGGAAAGCTTACGCCGAATATGGCACTTGAATTGGCGGAAGCATTTGGTACTTTACTTGGTCAGGGTAAATCTGTGTTGTTGGCACGGGATACGCGGTTGACTAGTCGGATGCTTAGAAACGATATAATTAACGGGCTTATTTCAGTTGGAATAAATGTTATAAATTTGGGTGTGTGTCCATCACCATGTTTACTATATAATATTAAGCATAATGGTGCAAATGGCGGAGTTATGATTACTGGGTCGCACATTCCGGAGGATTGGAATGGTATCAAATTTATAAATGGTGATACGAAGACATACATTACTTCAAATTATCTCAATAGAATTATGGAAGTATATAAAACAAAATCATTTAATTTTGTAAGTTATAATGATTTAGGGCATATTTCAAAACGGGATGGAATAGGTGGATATATACATTCAATTTTAAACAATGTAGATGTTTCTTTAATTAAGAAGAAAAAATTTAAAGTAGTATTAGATCCAGTAGCAGGGTGTGGACTAACAGTTACTCCACAACTTTTTATTAAAATGCAGTGTAAGACCCAAATAATAAATGATACATTAAATGATGAATACCCGTATTTTCCTCGGAAAATTGAGCCAAAGCCTGAGAATCTAACAGATTTAACCGGTGCGGTTAAGAGTAGCGGAGCAGATATTGGGTTTGCACATGATTTAGATGCTGATAGAGTTGTAATAGCTGAAAATGGAACCGGAAAAGTTTTAAGTGAAGACATTGGCTTAGCATTGATAGTAAAAGATTATTTAGAAACACATGATAACTGTACTCTTGTTTTGAACGTAGCTTCCTCAAGAATTTTTTATGATCTGGCCAAAAAATATAATGCAAATTATGAAGAAGTCCGAGTAGGCGAAGTTTTTGTCGCAACAAAATTAAATGAATTGGTAAAGAAAAATGTTGATGCAATAGGCGGCGAGGGTAGTTGTGGTGGAATAATGCTCCCATATTTTAACAATGCTCGAGATGGCCCCATGGCATGTGCCAAAATTTTAGAAATTCTTGCAAAAAATGATACAAGCGTTTCTGAATTAGTTAAAAAGCTTCCAAGAAAATATTATATGATTAAGACAAGTGTCAAATACCCAGAAAAAAAATATGAAAAGATTATAAGTGCACTTAAGGAAAAATATTCGCAATATGAACTTAATACAATTGATGGTGTAAAATTTATTAATAAATCTAGTTGGTTTTTAGTAAGAGCTTCAGGTACTGAACCAATAATTAGAATTTTTGTGGAAACGGAAAAGGAAAGTAAAACGCAAAAGATGGCTGATGAGATAATTTCATTTATCCAAGATATTATTGAACAAGATGTTTAATATTCTGAACAAAAAGGTCATTAATTTACCAAAAGAGTTTTTAATTGTAGACCCGAAAAATTCATCATATATATCCTTTTGGAGTATCTCGGAATGAAAAGATATGAAAATGTCAATTTACCTATTGAGCTAATAAAATTCTTGAATTTACCATTTGGTTTTTCGCTATTAATAAAGGGTATGGCAGGTACAGGCAAAACAAGTCTAGCGTTAGCTATTTTAAAAGAGTCCTTAAAAAACGATAATACACCGATATATATTTCAACGAGAGTAATGCCAAATTTAATCAAATTACAATATCCGTGGCTTGAAAATTATATTGAAAAAATAAGATTTATTGATGCTTCAAATGTAGATCTAATGCTCCCATCTCAAGATACTATTAAAAATCTTAAAAACAAGTTAAAGTTTCAAAATACTCCAGACTTTTTTGTAAAAATTTTTGAATTTACCGAAAATATTGAGAATTGTACTATAGTTATAGATAGTTGGAATGCTGTTGCTGAGGCAGGGATTAACAATGGACAATTTGAAAAAAATAGAATTGAACCAGTATTAACTGAATTAGTCCGACAACACAATTTTAAATTAGTTTTTGTTTTAGAAGACTCAAATGAGAATTTTATGGACTATCTTGTTGATGGCGTTTTAATATTAAATAACTCAAGATATTATAATAGGCGGATTAGGACTATTGAGATACAGAAGATAAGAGGGATCAAAAATATCCAGCCAGAATATTTATATACATTAAATGATGCTAAATTTAGATATTTTCCTCCTTTCAAATTTAATTTTCCCGAAATTTTAATTAGACCCGAGCCTATTCCAGACCCAAATAAAAATTATATTTCAACTGGAATGCCAGATTTCGACATTTTGACCGATGGAGGATTTGAAAAAGGTAGCTGGAACCTAATTGAAATTGCACATGGAATAGGTGAAGCATCATATAGTATATTAATTCCAATTATGGTAAATCATTTAAATTTAGAAAGAGGTCTAGTCGCAATTTTACCTGAAGGGATTTCGCCCGTAATTTTTAATAAATATCTCGAAGGTTTTGTTGGTAAGGAGCGTTTGAGAAAATTAATTTCGACAATAAATATTGGAATTGAAAAAAGTAATTTGAATTTAACGCAAGACAATGTGGATTATACTGAAGAAGATTTTAAGTTGATAGATGAGAAAATTGCGCATTATAATGATGAATTTGGATGGCCAGTTTTGACATTCTTAGGACTTGGGTCTTTGCAACACATTTATAATGAAAATGATTTAATAAGGACAATAGCCAAGCAAATAGCAAAGTCACGAGCTGGTGATAATATAACAATAGTCCAAACTCAAGAAAATCAAAATCTAATTAAAAACTTATGTCATATGGTATCAACTCATTGGAAATTAGATTTAGTAAATAAGGCTCTTGTCCTTTATGGAATACGGCCTGAAACAGAGATTAATTCAATAGTTTCTGATGCAAGTGAAGGATATATTAACACAAGATTAATTCCTATTGTTTAAATTAAGGCGAATACAATGAATGACAAAGATTTAATTCTTGTAGTTGATGATGAACCTGATACTGTAAGATTGGCAAAAAGATTATTAGAAATGGCAGGTCTAAAAGTTAGTACCGCTTATGATGGAGAGGAGGCTTTGAAGAAAATTTATGATGAATCACCTGCTTTGGTCCTACTTGATATTAAACTACCTAAAATAGATGGTTATGAAGTGTGTAGGAAAATCAAATCAGACCCAAAATATAAAGATACAATTATTGTTATGTTTACAGCTAAAGTTTTTGAAAAAGATAAGAAAAAAGGAGCTGAAGTAGGAGCTAATGAATATATTACAAAACCATTCAGTGGGGATGAATTGGTATCAGTTATAAAAAAATTGCTAAAAGAGGAAAAGCCTTGATCCTTTTTTTTATGATTGATTTAAATTTTTTAATTTTTGTATAAATTAAAATTTATGAATTTTGATTACAATTACAAGTTTAATTGACAATTATTTTCTTTATTATAACAAAAATAATACCAATTAAAACAATTTCATAATATAAAATCATTTTTTAAACAAACTACTCTATTAAATAAATAAAGAGAAGTAATAGAATATTCATAACAAGAAACTTTACAAGAATTAAATTTTAATTCTAAAATACGCCATTAAAATTGAAATCTCATAAAATATACGCGTTCATAAATAAAAGTTTGAAGAAATTTTATAATAATATATTTAGTAAAAGTAAGAAATAGATTAAGAGTTGTTTATAAACTTGATATTTTACCTTTAAGTTTTAAATAAACAGTTTCATATTAAATCTTATGAAAATAATTAATATAGATTCGAATGGGATTGAATTACCTGTAGTGGTACCAGATTCAATATTGGTATTTGCGCCCCACCCAGACGACGAATTATTATCAACTGGGGGAACAATCTTGAAATATAAGAATTGGGGCAGTAAAATATATGTTGTAGTTGTATCAAGTGGTCTGGGTGGATATTCAAAAGATGAATACCAGAATAAAATAAGAGAAATTCGTAAAAAGGAGTTGGATAAATCAACTCGACTATTATGCGTGGACAAGACAATTTTTTTGGAGTTTGACGAGATAGAGCCATCTAGAAAATATGTCAAAATGTTTACTGAAATAATTCGAGACCTTAGACCTACTATAATTTTAGCTCCACACCCTTTTGATGCACATAGGACACATCGCAATACAGCTTTAATTGCGCGAGAAGCAGTATACCATTCACAGGGGCGAGCTTATGGAGGTGCAGGGAAGGAATGGATACCATTTGGATATTATTTTTATGAAACTTTATCTTGTAAATTTATTAATGTAGAAACTGGCCATAAAATAATTGTTTGTGATATATCAGATTATTGGGCTAAGAAGATGGAAATATTTGAAGAAGTATATAAAAGTCAATTAGAAATGTTGGAACGAGTAAAAACATGGGCAATTAGTTCTGCTAAAATGAGTGGTGAGATGGGAAGAGTAAAATGGGGAGAACCTTTCATACCGGATACCGAATTCGTGAATTTAAAAATTATTTTAATTTAATCTTTAATTTTTTCATTATTATTTAATCAAAAATTAAATTAGATTTTAAATATTTATCTATGTCATTTAGAGAAGGATATTTTATGTCTGGATTCTGTATATGGATTTCTGCGCAAGCTCCAGAAAATTTTCCAATTTCTCTTAAATTCCAGCCTTTTTCATATCCATAAAGAAATGCAGCGTCATAAATATCACCAGATCCTGTTGGATTTAATATATTAATTTTATTTGCAGGAATAATTATCTCTTCATCTTCCGAAATTATTAAACTCCCTTTAGACCCTCTATGTATAACGGTCAGTCCAAGATAATATTTTTTTAATTTACGTTTTGCTAAATTTAATTTTGTTTCTCCAGTTAAAGCTTTCAATTCTTTTTCATTGAGCATTAATATATCACAATAATCTAAATTTTGTAGCATTATTGCTCTATTTGTCCAGTTATCGGGATCCCATGAAAAAGCTAGTGAAGTCACCATTTCTTTTTTCTTTGCCATTTTAAATAACTCCTTATTAGGTCTTCCAATTAATCGTGGCGCCCAGAGGTAGCCAGCCCTATGAAAGTGGGTAGCAGAAATATTATCTAAATCAATATCACTTATATCTAACACTTTATTTGACCCTAGTGTTGCGATAAAAGTCCTTGAGCCATCATCATGGGTGATTGCAAAAGTGATACCTGAAGGTTTGTCTTTTATGTTAATTGAATAAGTAATATTATTTTTCTTTAAAATATCAATTAACCATTTAGAAATGGGATCTTTTCCTAACGCACCAATAAAATGAACTGAAGCACCTAACTTTGCTAGTTCTAGGGCAGTATTTGCTGCATTTCCTCCAGGAAAAATATAAAAATCATCTTGTATGATTGATATTTCTTTTTCTAATTTCCTAATTGGCCTAGTTATTATATCTATATTAATATCGCCAACTATAACAAAATCAAATGTCAATTTTCTCAATCTTTTAAATAATAGTTTATTATTTACCAATTAATATAAAATCTTTTTAATTGATTACTATTTTTTTAATTAAATCAAATATCATTTTTAATTTCTGATTTATAAAGAATGATTTAATTTTTAAAGACCTTTTAATTCATAATAATAATAAATCTTTCATAAAATAAAACGAAATATCTGTGCTAATAAATTAAAAAAGCCTTTACGATTTAATAAATATGAAAAAAATAGGGTTATAAGAATTATAAAGAAATTATGAAATGAAATGATACGGTTATGATTTTTGAGAACTTCCATTTAGCTCTTCTTTTAATATTCGTCTTTTTTATTATCTTTTTATTTATAATAGGTATACGAGCCAAGCGATTTAAGAATAATAAAGGATTTATTAATACAATCTTTATAGCCATTATTCTAATTGCTTCAATTATATTATATTATATTAAATCATTTCAAATTGGATATTTAATTCTTGTTTATCCATTAGATTTCTTATTAGTAATTCTTTTTTTACTTATGATAGGAGTACAACAGATCTATATTTATCGAGTAAAACATAGTAATAATTCAGAAAAAAATTCAGAATTGATCTTGAGAAATTCTAAAGATTTTACAATTCATCAAGAGAGTGGTAGAAAAGCTTTACACCTTTTGGGTTTTCTTTTAATTCCACCATATTTTGGATTTGGAACATTATATTATGATCTATTGAGAATTTTATTAGATTTTTTTAATGTCCCGCCTATGAATGTAAGACCAGAATTAATACCTCAAACTATGGCATTATTAGGGATATTATCAGCATTTATTTTTGTTATGATCCCTGAAATTTATAGAATGTATAGACATGATTATTGTCTTTTACAAAGATTTATGCAGATCTTAAGAAGGGAAGAATTAAATGCTATTGGCCCTCATATAAGCACAATTGGTGGTGTTATTATCCCAATAATTCTAATATCCGATCCATACCTAGCGGTAGGAACTATGTTTTCTGCTATAATGGCAGATGGAGTAGCAAGTGTTATTGGTAAAAAATGGGGTAAAAAAGTCTTTAATAAAAAAAACAATAAAACAATTGAAGGGCTTACTGCAGGAATTATTACTTGTTTTTTTACTTCATATATTTTTTATATGTTCAATTACCCCGTCTATAAGGGTATAATATTTTCTTTGATATGTTGTGTTATTTTTGGAGTATTAGACTATTTATCCATAAGTATATCAGATAACAGTTTAAACCCAATAATTTCAGGTATTATAATTTCATTTACAAACATATTAATGATTTAAGACTCAAAAATATATTAAAAGTGGTTTAATTTAAGGATCTTACAAATCTCTTGTTTTAATTTATTTTTTGGTATTTTTTTAAGGTATTGAATTAAATTTAAATTAGAATTATCGCCGTATCGCTTGTTTTGGGCTTCTTTAATTCTATCTAAATGGTTTTTCAAAAATGCCATTTCCTTATTAACGAATTCAGCTATTTCACACAAATAACTTGCGCACAACTTCCCTCGCAAGTCAAAATTCAAATTTATTCGTGTTGGATGTATTACGCAATTACTATTTTCATCTAAAAAAATACAATTAATTGTATCTCTGTATGTTTTTCCTGGTGGAATCTTAACTTCAATACAACCATATTCATCTAATTTTAAATATTTAATTCTTTTAGCGGGCTCTCCTCCTAAAGATTTCAAATATTTAATAAACTCCACACCAGTTATTGATTTTCCATTTTCATCTATCCGTTCAACACCCAAGTTCCAAGGGTCGTTTTCAATTTCATAGTCATAACAGCAATCTTTACAATTAATGCAGATTGGAGACCATTTAAAATTTTTAAGGTTGGTCATTTTTTGACTAAATAGAATACTTTTTAATTATTTTTTACAATAATTTCAATTATTACCTAATTTAGTTCATAAATTTTGATGAATAAATAAAAAATATTTTTAAAAGAAATTTAGAATATTTCTATTTGGTCATAATGGGTATATACTTCTTCTAATACTTTTCTAATTTCGCCTAAAGTGGCGTAATGTCTAACACAGTCCAGAATATAAGGCATTAAATTTTCGTTAGTTTTTTCAGCTTTTTTATGCAATATGTCCAAATATTTTTCAACTTTATCATTATTTCGAGTTTTTCTTAATTTTTTTAGCCTTTCAACTTGTAATCGTTCTACTTTTTCATCGATTTCCAGTACTGGAATGTCAAGGTCATCTGTATTTGTTTCAGTATAGCAATTAACCCCGACCATTTTTCGCTCATTTTTTTCTAACTCTTGTTGAAATTTATATGAAGCAGCTGCAATTTCTTTTTGAAACCAACCTTTTTTAATTGCTTCAATAACACCGCCTTGTTTCTCTATTTGGTCAAATATTTTGTACGTTTCTTCTTCCATTTTGTTGGTAAGCCATTCTACATAATAAGAGCCACCAAGTGGATCTACAGTATCGGTTACTCCCGTTTCATGAGCAATTATTTGTTGTGTCCTTAATGCTATTGTAACTGCTTTTTCTGTAGGGAGTGCAAGCGCTTCGTCAAAAGAGTTTGTATGCAACGATTGAGTACCACCTAAAACAGCTGCTAGAGCCTGAATTGCTACTCGGACAATATTAATTTCAGGTTGTTGCGCTGTTAATGAAACTCCTGCTGTTTGCGTATGAAAACGCATCCATAAAGCTTTTGGGTTTGTAGCACCCCGTTTTTTCATTTCTTTTGCCCAAATCCGTCGTGCTGCTCTATATTTTGCAATTTCTTCAAAGAAATTATTGTGTGCATTAAAGAAAAATGATAATCTAGGAGCAAATGCATTTATATCTAGACCTCTTTTAATAGATTCATCTACATATACCAAGCCATCAGCCAATGTAAATGCTAATTCTTGAACTGCTGTACTCCCAGCTTCTCGAATATGATAACCAGATATTGAAACAGTATTCCATTTGGGTACATATTTAGTACCATACTCAATTGTATCTATAATTAATTTTACTGATGGCTCAGGTGGAAAAATCCAGGATTTTTGAGCTATATATTCCTTTAGAATATCATTTTGTATTGTACCTCTTAACAATTCTTGGGATACACCCTGTTTCTCAGCAGTAGCAATATAAAATGCCCAAACAATTATAGCTGGACCGTTTATTGTCATTGAAGTTGATACTTTATCCAATGGAATTCCATCAAAAAGTATCTCCATATCTTGTAATGAGGAAACAGCGACTCCACATTTACCAACTTCCCCAAATGCCATTGGTTCATCAGAATCAACTCCATATAAAGTAGGATAATCAAACGCTGTACTTAGTCCAGTTTCGCCATGGGCTAATAAAAATTTAAACCGAGCATTTGTATCTTCAGCGGTGCCAAAACCTGCAAATTGTCTAAAAGTCCATAATCTACCCCTATACATATCTTTATGTATACCTCTAGTATACGGAAATTTTCCAGGTCGTTCTGCTTCATCAACTTTTCCTTTTATATCATCTGCTGTATAGACCTCTTTAACTTCAATATCAGATAAAGTCCTAAAAATCCTTTTTCCCTTTTCTTCTTCGGGCTCTTTTAATACCTTCATTTTAATCAGCACAATATTTAATTCTAAATGATAAATTCTTCTTATTGTTAATAATTATTTTATCATTTAAAGAATTTTATATTTAAAGCATTTTTTTGGTAATGAAGTAATTTTTTAAAATATCTGTTGAAATATTCCATAAATAAATTGCAGACTAATTTTAATATCTTATTCAAAGAATTAAAAAAAAAATAACATGGATTATTCTTTATTTATATACGATATTAAATATAAATTAATATTTAAATAGATTTCTGGTAATTTTCAATTTTATCGATAAATAAAGGTATCTTTAATTCGTCCAACGACAAAGAACCATGGCTACCATGCATGATAAACTTTATTGCTTCATCCTCCTTTGAAGTGTGATGTTTTTCAGCGGAATAATTTGGCTTAAAAATTACAACGATATTTCCTAATCTTTGAAAAATTTTTTCTTTATTATTTTCCGTAGCAAAGAGGGGACTAAAATCATCTTTTTTTGTGAGTATTAGTGCTGAATTCTTAGTTTTCTCTTCAATTAATTCTTTAAGTTCATCTATTTTATCTTCTTTTGCATAAAAATGTAAGACTCTGCCGGATTTACCCATAGGCGCCCTAGAATACTTCTTATATTTGTTTATATCTTCTTCATTAAAAATTATTCGTTTATCATCATGAAGAGTATTTTGTCCGTGGTCTGCAGTTATAGTCATTACAGTTTCTTTTGCGATAGAGCTATCAATTGATTTAATAAAATTTTTGAAAATAAAATCTATTAAAACTGAAATTTCTTCAAACTGTGAACTAAAAGGTCCATATGCATGAGATATATCATCCAAATCACCGATATAAAAATGAATATACAATTTTTCTTTTCTTTTTAATAGCAATTTTATTTTTTCAAAACCATCAATATAATTTCTAAAAGAAATAGCATTTCGGGCATCAAGCATTAAATGAGATAGCCCAGTCATTGCAATATCAAATTGTAATAAATTATATTGTTTATATTTTTCTGATTCATAAGCGGAGGTTGGTACATATTTCCATAATAATGCTTTTGGATTAATACCACTTTTAATAATGGCATCTTTAGAATCATCTTTAGCATTAGGGATACTCATGGTTAAAGTGTTTACAATGGACCCAAGTTCTGGAAAAAAGATTTTATGCCCTAAAACACCATGGCCTTCAGGTGGTATACCTAGATGAATTGAAGTTAATATGGTAGAAGTGATTGAGGGGAAAAGCGATGATAATTCAATGATTTCATTATTTTTTCTATATAAATTTAAAAAATAATTTTTTTCTATGAGTTGATTTATACCCAGTGAATCAATTGTAAAGTGAATTATATTTTTTGGTTGAAAACAATCGTGATTATTAATTAATGATTTAATATCATTATATTTCAACAGAGAATCTTTGGTATTTTTTATTTCCAATAAGTTTTCAAATGTATCTCTAAGTTTATATATATTTTTCTCAAAATTAGGTAAATATAAACCGTCTTCGACTTTTAAATTAGGATATTTTGTTGATAGATTTTCTAATTTTAAATTCAAGATTACTTCACTTTAAATTTTAATATGAATAAAATCTTTATCACATGAACTTAAATTTTATTTAAAGTACTAAAACATATTAACATTAAATTGGATTAATTAAACAAAGTTGGTATTATAAATAAAATTGAAATTTAAGAAATGGAATAACAGTCGTTTTAGGTAGAAAAGTTGACGCAAAAATGTGCTATATGTGGAGATCCTGATGTAGTTTTTGAGTGTCAGGATTGTGGAAGAAGTTTTTGCTGGAATCATACAGGTTCTAATGAAGTTTTTTATTGCTCAAAGCATAAAATGAGATATACTCGAGAAAAAATGATTGAGTATAATATTTTGGACAAAAAATGTCATATAATATTAAAAACATCATGTCCAAAGTGTAAGAGTAGCTTGTTTATTAAAAAAACTAAGGACGATCCCAACCAATTATATTTCAAGTGCAGTGCTTGTGATTGGAATTCGTATAATGTATTTCCCTTAATTGTTTCCAATGATGTAAAAGAATTAATTGAAAAAGCTAGAAAAGAAGGGATCTTAAAAGCGAATGATTTAAGATACTGTAATGCACCTTTAAAAATTATTGAAGGGAAGGGTGAACGATTTTGTATAGGTTGTTTGGTCGATACATTGGAGCGCGGTGATATATTTACTCAGGAAATGATCATTAAATTAACTAAATTGCCTAAAGAAAAGGTTTTGCCACTTTTGAAGGACCTGCAATCTCAAAAACTGTTAAATGGTGTTATTGACCCAATTACTAAGGTCTATATTAGTATAACTCAGGAATTTAAGGATTATTTGATCAATAAAATTAGACTCGAAAAAATTGATCTACGGAAATTAGCAGACGCTGTCGACCTAGATGAACGAATTATGCGGTTAATAATCGTCAATTTAATAAATAAGACCCCAGAAATTGATGGAAAATTTATTGATATACACACATTTATTAATAATGATTTATTAATTGATGAATTAATTGACCTTATTAAAAAAGGACCAATCTTAGTATCTGAGATTTCTAAAAAATATAGCTTAAAAAATAATGAAATCAAGAAGCTTGTGGGTATCGCATTAGAACGCGGTTTAATAAAAGCCTTTTATAGCCCAGACGGGATGACAATTATTCCTGGCGAAGGACTGCAAACTAGGTTGTTAGATTTAATAAATGAAAAAGGTAAAATATATATAGATAATATTTCAAGCCGACTTAAAATTCATGAATCAATTATTCGAGAAACTATCAGAGATTTCATTAAAAATCACCAAGTTCAAGGGTATTACACACAAGATAAAGGTTTTGCAACTATACGCTTTTTAGAAAATGAAGTTATTGGAGTAATGAAAATTTATAAAAAAATTTCACTGGACGAACTTTCGGATAAATTGAAGATACCAAAACAATATGTAAAAAAATTGTTAATTGAGATGATAGAGGGAGAAAAAATCAGCGGATCAATTGTTGATGATTCATTTGAGAGATCACAGATCGTTGAATACATAAAAAAAGGCACTTCTACCTCGAAATTTTTAAGCAAGAAAATTGAAGATGCTATGAATTTACAATATGTTTTAATAATTCATAAAGAATCAGGTTCTTGTATATTTAGTTATCCTTGTTCTGAACTTAACTTTGATTCAGACCTTGTTAGTGGTTTTTTACAAGCTATTTCTTCTTTTGGGTCTGAAATCGATTCTTCACAAAAAACTGCCCTTGAAGAAATAAAATGGGGCGGTTTTGTTATTGCCCTAAGTGAAGGAAATTTGGTTAAAACAGCTTTTATATGTAAAAAATCACCATCTCCATCATTAAAAGCGAATATTAAATATTTTATTTTGAACTTTGAAAATAAATTTAAGAATAATCTAACAGTATGGACAGGTGATATACATCCATTTCGAGAAACTAGAGAATTAATTGAAAATTTCTTCAAAGTTGGTTCTAAAGTCCTCTTTTTTATTCCACAAATAGCAAAATCTACAATAACAAAAGAAGAAATCCAGCAGAAAATTTTCAGATTAGTTGAAACTAAGGGAAGGACCAAATTAATCAAATTAGCGCATGATTTTGAAGTTAATATTACATATATAATAGAAATATTAAGTAATTTGGTCCTTGATGGAATTGGTAGGTTTACTAAAGATCAAAGCGAATTTGTTACTGAACCACAAATTATGAATGAAATTGGAGAATTATTATTAAGTTCTAATGAATTAAAAATTTCCGAAATTGCTAATAAATTAAACTTAGAACAAAAAGAAATAATTGAAATACTTCAAAACTTAATTAATGAAGGAAAAATTAATGGTGTTATAACAGATAATACTTTCAAACAATTATAACTAGAAAATATTCTCAGAGGAATTGATATGAATAAAAATTCGGATATTGATTCATCTCTGGATAATTATATTTCTCAACAAATTTATGATACCTTGAAAACAAATAAACTTACTTTAATAAATGAAAATATAATAAAAACATTAGAATTAGAAAATAGAGAGAAAATAATTATTTCAGAGGCACGGAAAATTTTCAAAAAGCAAAAAGTAGATTTCTTTTATTTGGACGAAATAATAAAAAGAATAGCCAGTAAATATAAACTAAAAGAGGAACCCAGAAAATATTTGATTTCATTATTTCAAAAAGGAGTAATAATTGTTTATAAAAGAGAGCCAAATTTTATTTTTAGTAATCCACCACTTGTAAATACATCAGAAATATCAGTAGATTCAGAAAAAAGTGATAATAAATCAAAATTGTATGAAGAGCATGAAAAATTGAGTAAGAAAATAGCAAAAGACTTAAATATTGATAGAATGGGCCCAGATATTGAGTCATTGGAAAAAGAAGTTAATGTACCAAAGCAACCTAATGGGCAAATAAAGGATAACAATTTAAAACCAGATATTAAGGTTGATAATACTCTCCAAAAAAATACTGAAAAACAATCTATAACTATAGAAAAACCTGTACAAGATAAAACTTCAATTGATTCCATTAAAATTCCTGCTAATCTTTTATTAAATGAAAATACCATAGAGACTAAAATTGAACCGGAAAAAGAGAAAAAAATTTTATCTGAAGAAGAAAAAAGAGTATTATTAATAGCCAGAAAAGAAATGGTAGATAAAATTCAATCTTTATTGAATAATTTTGAGTTTTTGGATGCAATCGCTGAACTAGAAGAAGTTATAGATATTTCCAAAAAATTAAACGATAAAAAGGCTGTTGAATTATATACAAAACAATCTGAGATGATTTTACAGACTGGATTAAAATATGAAAATATTATAGACTCAATAAAAGCAAATCCACAGTACCGTAAAAAAGTAGAGGATATGTTAAATACAACTGTTAATCAGATTAAGAAATTCTGGAAAAATAAAGAATACCAAAATGTTTATAATAATTTAAGAAAAGCTGCAAAACTCTCTTATTATTTAGAGAATATTAAAGATGCAATTACATATAATGAACAAGCAGAAGCTATTAGGTCGAAATTAAAATAATAAATTATAAAAATTGTTATTTTTTCATTGTTTTCTATAAATCAGAAAATTTTAAATATTATCACGTGTGTTTTTAATTACAATTTTAATGGTGAAATCATTGAGAAGGTATTTACTTCATCTTATTAAAAATGCTATTTGTGAATGAAAAAATTCAGATGATTTCATCAATTTTCGAATATTTTTTAAAGTTAATATATTTTTCATTAAAAGAGTTGTGAATGTAAATGACAGTAGAAAGAAAAATAAAATTTGCCATCCCTAAAGGTTCTTTACAGGAAGATACGATGGCTCTATTAAAAAAGGCAGGGTATATAATTTCAAATGGAAAAAGATCATATAGGCCAAGATGTAATGATCCGGAGATTGAAATTAAAATATTAAGACCTCAGGAAATTCCTTTAATGATAAGTCAACAAGCTCATGACCTTGCTATTACTGGAAATGATTGGATAATTGAAACGAATGCAAAAGTTAAGAAACTATTGGACTTAGAATATGGTAGAATTACGCTAGTATTAGCAGTGCCAGATGAATGGGATGATATAAATTCACTTTCAGATTTATTAAATAAGTTTTTAGATGAAAATAAAGAGGTACGGATCTTTACCGAATATTTAGCTAGTTGTAAACAGTATATTATGAGCAATGAAACGTATTTAAAGAGATTTGGTAAAAAAGAGCCAAAAATAATCACGCCGTGGTGGAATATCGGACAAAATGATAAAGTTAAAATTATATTATCGTTTGGTGCGACAGAAGCCAAGCCACCTGAAGATGCTGAAGCAATTTTTGACAATACGCAAACAGGTACAACAATTAAAGCAAATAAACTAAAAATAATAGATAAAATCAATGAGTCTACAGCCGTATTAATTGCAAACTTAGATTCATGGAAGGATGAATGGAAGCGTGAAAAAATTAAAGATATTGCACTATTATTAAAAGGTGTAGTCGAAGCACGTAAAAAACTACATATATTTTTAAACATAAAAAACCAGAACATTAAAAAATTACTTGAAAAGTTACCTGCTCTAAAAAAGCCAACTATAGCGCCTTTAATTGGTGTAGAAGGTTGGAGCGCTATTAATACGATTATTCAAAAAGACAAATTTATAGAATTGCTCCCAATATTAAGGAAATATGCCGAAGGAATTGTTGTCCATGAGCCACGTCAGATCTTACCCTCATTTGCGGAATTGGAAGAAAGTTGGGATTAAAAAATGGTGAAAATTTTAAGAAATGATGACGAAATCGAAAAATTTTTAGAATCAATTTCAAATAGGGGAAAAACCTTTTATGGAAACCTTCAAGACATAGTAAAGAAAATTTTGGACGAAGTTAAGAATGACGGAGATAGTGCTTGTCTAAGATATACAAGAAAATTTGATAATGTAATATTAGAACCAAATGAATTAAAAATAAAAGAAACGGAAATTAAAGAAGCATATTCTAAAATTAATTCAAATATAATTCAAGCAATCAGACTGGCTAAAATTAATATCGAAAAATTTCATAGAGCACATGTCCAAAATTTTAATTTCATTGAAACATCTAAAGGAGTAAAAGTTGGCCAGATTATAGTACCATTTGAACGAGTTGGGATCTATATTCCTGGTGGAAGTGCGCCATATCCGTCTACAGTTTTAATGACAGCGATACCCGCAAAAGTTGCAGGGGTTAAACAGATAATTATTACTACACCACCAAATAAAAACAAAGAGATACATCCAGCAATTCTTGTGGCAGCAAATGAATGTGGTATAAAAGATATATTCAAGATTGGGGGTGCTCAAGCTATTGCAGCTATGGCATACGGAACAAAATCAATTAATAAGGTGAACAAAATTGTAGGGCCAGGTAATGTTTATGTTAATATAGCTAAAATCTTGGTTAACCAAGATGTGGCCATTGATTTACCTGCTGGGCCAAGTGAAATACTTGTTATTGCCGATGAAAATTCAAATCCTAAATATATCTCAGACGATTTATTATCACAAGCTGAACATGACAAAAATGCATTTACTTTTTTAGTTTCAAATTCAATGGAACTTATTCAAAATGTAAATCAGAATATTACTACTAATTTAGATTCATATAAAAGAAAGGATATTATTAAGAAATCTTTAGATAAAAATTGTTATCTAATTTATGTTAAAAATGTTGAACAAATGTTTAGAATAAGTAATCAAATTGCACCAGAACATTTAGAAATACACCTTAAAGACCCAGATAAATATTTGCCTATGGTACAGAATGCAGGCACTGTTTTTTTAGGCGAGTATTCACCAGTACCAGTTGGAGATTATGCAGCAGGGACGAATCATGTATTACCAACTGGTGGACTGGCAAAAATTTATTCAGGACTTTCTACTTATGACTTTATAAAACGAATTCAAATTGTAGAATGTTCTAAGGAAGGAATTAATAATCTTAAGGACATTATTAGTCCAATAGCTGAAATTGAAGGGTTTGATGCCCATAAAAAAGCAATAAATGGAAGGTTAACAGAATGACCATTAAAAAAAAATATTCAAATTTATTAAGTATATATTTAAAGGATTTCGAGCCATATGTGGGCGAAATTTCTATCCCGATATTTGCTGAACAGCGAGGTATTTCACCTAATTCTATTATAAAAGTCGATGCAAATGAAAATGATTTTATAGAACCAAATTGGCTAAGAACAAAATTAATAGAATCTATAAAAGACATCGATATCACAAGATATCCAGATCCACAGTCCTATGAATTAAGAAAAATTATTGCAGAAAATGAGAAAATTAAGATTGAAAATATTATAATGGGAAATGGTACAGACGATCTTATCGATTGTATAATCCGAATGTTCCTTGACCATAAAAGTGACATAATTGTAGTCGAACCGACTTTTAGTATGTATAAATATTCTGCAAGTATGATGGGAGCATCATATACCCCTGTTCTTCTTAAACCAAACTTTAAATTGGACACGGAAAAGATTATAGCAAATGTTAAACCAAATACAAAAATTATTTTCATATGTTCTCCAAATAACCCGACTGCAAACCAGTTTTCAATTGAGGAAATTACCGAAATTTTGGAAAATACAGATAAAATTCTCGTAATTGACGAAGCATATGTTGATTTTGCAAGTTATTCAATTAATAAAGATACAGATTTGTTAAAAAAATTCGATAATTTGATTATTTTAAAATCCTACAGTAAATCTTGGGGTCTAGCAGGAATCAGAGCAGGATATGCTATTGGAGACCCAGATATAATTTTATATTTAAGGTCAATCCGTAAAGTTTACAATTTTAATGCTGTAGCACAAGCTCTTCTTATAGAATTATATAAAAATTATAATTATATCGCCTCAAAAATTCAGGAAATCAAATCAGAACGCGATTGGCTCATTAATGAACTTTCCAAATTTGATGATCTGCATATCTATCCTTCAGAGACAAATTTTATATTACTTAGACTGAATAATGAACGAATTAAAATTAAAGATGTAATAGATAAATTCTTAACACAAAACATTTTAATTAGAGATAGAAGTAATTTACCTCTTTTAAATAATTGTTTTAGAATAACTGTAAGTACCCACTCGACTAATCAATATATTTTGAAATTATTAGGAGAATTGTTCCAATAAATTAAATATTGTGGTTTAATTGAGAATTGCAAAAATTGAAAGAAATACTTCAGAAACCCAAATTGTGGTCGAATTAAATTTAGATGGTATTGGTAAAGCAGATATAAAAGTTGATAACAAATTTTTAACACATATGCTTACCACTTTATCCAAACATTCATTAATTGATATAAATTTAAAGGCATATGGCGATTTAGAACATCATTTAGTTGAGGATGTTGGGATTGCTTTTGGTATAGCTTTAAAAAATGCACTTGGCGATAAAAAAGGGATTATACGGTTTGGAAGTGCCTTAATACCAATGGACGAATCATTGGCCCAAGTAGCTATCGACCTTGGTGGAAGAGGTTATTGCATTCATGAATTAAAATGCGAGCATAATATAGTTGAAGATTTGCCAGTAAGTTTGATAGAGCACTTTTTTGAATCTTTTGCTTCAAATGCCGGGATAAATCTCCATCTAGTTATACTTCATGGTAATGATGACCATCATAAAATTGAAGCAATATATAAAGCACTTGCTGTTAGCTTAAGAAATGCGATAAAAATTGATCCACGAATTTCAGATAAAGTACCTTCAACAAAAGGCATAATTTAAATCATGAACTTAATTTGAGGTAAACTTATGACTAAAATTTGTATTATTGATTATAAAATGGGTAATCTATTTAGTATCAAAAGAGGATTACAAAGAGCCAATGCTGAAGTAGATATAATTGAAGAACCAACAAATAAATTTGACTATGATGGACTTGTAATTCCAGGCGTAGGGGCTTTCAAAATAGCTATAAAAAATATTTTACCATTTAAGTCCGCTATTGAAGATTTCATAAGTTCAGGCCGCCCTATTTTAGGGATATGCTTGGGCCTACAGATTTTTTTTACAAAAAGTTATGAGGGAGGCGAATTTAATGGACTTAATTTTATTGAAGGTGAAGTTGTTAGATTTCCAGATATCCCAGAACCAGTCCCACATATGGGATGGAACACCATAAATATTAAAGATGGAGAATCCCCAATTATTGAAGGAATACCTGAAAATACATATTTCTATTTTGTTCATTCTTATTTTGGAGTCCCAAAAAATGAAAATTATATTGTCGCAACTACAAATTATGTCATCGATTTTCCATCAATCATTCAAAAAAATAACCTCTATCTTGTCCAATTTCATCCCGAGAAATCTAGTTCTGCCGGATTAAATTTACTTAAAAATTTTATTAAACTAACAAAATAAAAGCATTTAAACGACCAATTTCATTTGAATAACCTCTATAGTTTATTTGATTTTTTAAAAAATGTCTAAATTCTATTTGTTTTATGAAATATATATTGTTCAAACAAATCTCAAATAAATAGTTTCAATAACGAAAAATTATAAATTATAAGTAAAATGTTATTCAATTAATTTATAATTTTTAGAATTCAAAGGTTATAATTAAAATGGACAAAAGTAGTAAATATTCAACATATATAATACTTTTTTATGCAGTTTATGGTTTATTATTAATGGTTGTTGGACGGTTCAATATTCAAATTACGTTTTTAGTCCCGATATCTGAGGGCTTAGGCTATACTCAATTTTTTTCAACTCAAATTAGTTTATCTTCTATAATAGAACTAATTTTCAATACTCCATTAATAATCATCTTCTTTTATTTGATTTATTCTACTTTAGATAGTATGCCTAATGAAAAAGAATTAAAATACGCAAATTTACTTAAATTAATTACATTATTGTTAATTGGAATTACTATTTTAGGAGTTGGAATCCATTTTACGGCTAATCTTTTTAATGAGATAAAAACTCAACCGACTAGTCCTGACCCTAAAGATGTATTGATTTATTGGTTAGACGAAATCCTTGGTCACCATTTAATTCATTCTGGAATTTTTGGATTTTTTATTATGATTATGATTTTTGAATATTATAAAGATCAAGGACAAATGATAAAATTAGATAGATATTCCATTCCTATTTGGGGTTTTCTTATTGGTGCTGGGTTTGGGATAGCATTAGCTGAAGGACAGTGCTCAAAAACTTTTTTGATAATATATATTATATCCATTATTGTGATTCTAATATTAAAAAAGTATAAATATCATTTTTCATTCAAGGAAAAGCGATTAGTTTGGTTTAACATTTTCTTTTTTATTGGTAATATTATTTCAATAATCAGTTATGGTATTCTTTCTGTTGCATTAGGATATGCGTTTTTTTCACAACCCCATCTTGTATTTTAAAACACTCTTTAATTTTTCATTCGTTTCTTTTACTTCGAACATTAATGTTCCTATTTGAATATTTGAGTAATTGGTTGATATTAACAATACTATTTCATCATTAATTTCAGAAACTACTAAATAACCATCTTTCCCTTTAAGAAACATGATTTACATTTTTCCTTTTTTTAATGCTTGGGTGGAATTAACTTCTAAATGATATAAAATTGCTCCAGCTGCTGCAATTAGGTCTTCATTCGCATATTCTAAAGCAGATTGTATAATAAGCCCATCTTTACTCATTAATGCAATACCATCAATTATTGGCTGGGCGATTACCATATCTTTAATAATTGATTGTATTTTATTAATGTTAAACATATCCAAGCCTGATTCTTTTGTATTTTATGAGCAATAAAATATTTAAACTCCTTAGATAAAAATCTAAAAAAAACAAGATATTTACTTTAAAAATTAAATCTATACGATACCAATCAATTTTAGATATTATAGACTAATACAATAAAGAAATTAATTTGATTTTTTAAAGTTAGTGAGTTCTACTCTTTATAAACCATAGACCATATTATTTAGAAATTATATTTAGGGATATTACAATAAAAATGAATAAAAAATAAAGAAGTAAAAAGATTTTTGAATTAGTATCTAAATTCTATTTTGATTCATTAATCAAATAGCCAATAAGGATAGACAATATTTTTTCTAACGAACCCTTTTGTATCATGTCAATTGTGTCAGAAGGTTGATGATAAAATTTTACGAATTTAGTAAATTCCATCGAACTAATATTAGCAGCTTTAATTTTTGCTTTTGAGAAGGCTGCAGCATCAGTACCTCCGCTTATTTGACCAACAATTTTTTCAAGTGTACCAGCGCCGAAATTTTTGATTGGGGCCTCTACTAATTCAGCTGCTTTAAGAATTTTTTGAACAACTTCCTTAGAGTGTCGAGTTCTAGTTGTAGGCTCATATTCGAATATTTGAATGGCAGAGTTGCTCATTATACCGTCCATATTTACAAGTTCAGCGTCATATTTCTTTAATTCTATAAGATGTCTTGCAACATATCGATATGCCCCCCTTAAACCAGCTTCTTCACTACCAAATGATACAAGCCGGATTTCCGTATTTTTTGGAATAATTTCAGGGTGTTTTTTAAGGTACCTACCTAAACCGATAACTGTAGCAACAGCAGAAAGGTTATCAACAGCCCCAGGAACTTTATTAGCCATCTTTCCTGGAGATATAAAAAAATAGCACCCCACTAATGAAGGTATTGCTATAATAGTAGTCCAGAACATAAATCTATGAAATACTGTTTGAAATCCAAAAAAGGACAATATTAATTGTACAATCGATAATCCAATCCATAAAAACAAAACGATTAATGCAATAAAAAGCAATATTACATATCCATATTTTAGATACCTTAACAGGTTAAATTGTAAAGCGCTGTCATGGTGCCCCGCAAATAAAATAATTTTTTTTAATTCATCTTTTGTTTTAATTTTTCCAATTACATTCTCCGACTCTTTTTCTTTAAAAAATCTATCAATATATTCTCTATAATTAAAAAACTCGTTCCAGACTATTAAAAATACTATTATATTGATCCCTACGGAGATTGAACTTAATATAATCGATATAACGTAATAATAAGCATTTCCTTGGAACAATGGAATAGAAAAGAACGAAATAAGCGATATAAATACTAAAATAACAACAATTTTTAGCCAGCCCAAAAAAGCCCTTGGATGAAATTTAAATGTTTCTATTGAAACTTCATCACATACTTGCTCAAACTCCTTTTTTATCATATTAGCTGCTTTAGCTTCACTAGTACTGCCAGGCATTCGCGGTCCTATGTCATCGATAATTCTTTCGATAAAATTATACATATATTCTGAATCTTCTTGGGAAATATCTATTTTCATACAAATCACCACTATTACTTAAAGAATATTAAAGTTTTAAATAATAAAAAAATCTTTTTATTTTAATATAGATTAAATTTAATCCATTTTATCTGAATCTAGATATTTAATGGAATTAAATCTTTTTTTAAAATAATGTTTTTTTAAAAAAAATATTTAAAATTAAATTCTAATTAAACAATAATCCATAAATTAGGATTAAAACTATCTATGACGCATTAAAATGACCATTTCCAATTATAAAGAAATTATTAAACATATTAATATTATACCGAATTTCCACATATATTGCTAAAAAATAAAAGATTATTTTTAGAGATGGACGATATTATTTAAAACATAAAAACATGAGCCATTTAATAGAAGTAAATGAAAATCTATAGATAAAAATATTGTTAGAAAAAACATTGATTAAAAAGAAAAAGATCAGATTGATTAAAAAAGGTTTTATCTTCTTTTATAATAATAAGCAACGCTACTATAATCAGATTTTACTTGATCAAATTCCCCATGATGAATAATTATTCTAATTTTTTTATTAAAAGAAATAGGAGGTTCATGAAATCTATAAGCAGTCACTCTGCTCCTGCTAAATAATGCATCCCAACGTCTAGTTCTAACAGTTACACCGTGAAGTGGGGCATAAAATTTGTTCTTATTAAAATACCAGCCAGATAAAAAATAATCTTCGGTTCCCGTACATTCATAAGAAGGTATATTATCAGGGTCATCGTCTTTAAAAATGTTCAAATTTCCTTCTAAAAAAAACATTCCTAAAAGCATTCCATTCCAAAGTCCTCTTGAATATCCTTGCATATTTAATGTAGTCCCGACAAAATGCCCTTCACCATTTGTATCTAATATAGTATATGGTATATCTTTTTTACAAGGTATTTCTTCGTTATAAGTGGCATAAAAATATCCGAAATTCTCTGGAAATGTTTCTAATTTCTCATATGTAATTGCACCATAGAAATTTTTGATTTTATATTTAGGATGGGTGTTCACAATTTCAACTTGACAAAATTTTCTAAATGGCATAGGGAAATAGCTTAAAAAACCTCCGCTTGTCATACCAAGATATTTTGAATGATAATGGACATATTTTCCATAACCAACTCCAAAAAAATCACCTAGTGGAGATTCTACTTTTGGTCTTTTCTCATCATCGAAATAGACCCTTATAAGTACTTTTTTAATTGAGTCCATTTGGCTATATTTCATAAATTTATATAGGTTCCATAGTATACCAGTAATTCCTCGCCAATAGGGACTGAGTGTAAACCACATACAATTTATAATTCCAGGTCCTTCAATTAATGGAAATTTATATGATTCTTGTGCATCTAACTCAACAAAATCCATATGGTTTTTAGGCCCAGCATTATGATGCGTTGAAACCTGCCGGATATCATGCTTTTCTAGAGATGGTAAGCTGCCAATATCTGTCCTAAATTGTTTAATTATTTCTTTCATAATTTTAACACCAATATATCCATAATTTGACATATTAGACAATTAATCCAATAATAATAGTCCAAATTGTCTAAATTTATCAAAATTGCTAATATCTAATACATGTAATTTAATTCCTACTTTTGCTAAAGTTGCAAAAACATCAATTCCGATTCCTTCCATTGATGGCCTTGCTTTTCTTAAATGTTTACAAAACCTTCTAGCTATTCGTGGGTCAATATTTTTGGGAAAATCTTTTTCATGAATAACACATTTTTTACATAACATACAACTGCCTGCAAATAAAACAAATGCTTTAGGTAAATCAAGCATAAAAGCTTCTCGCTCTAATTTAATTAGAATTTTATTCACTTTCTTTAGGCTTCTCAAAAAATTATTTGCATCAGCATTAAACCCAATTATAAGAGCATCATTATATTCACTGATAAATTTTCGCCATTCATTTGGAGTTGGAATAAATGGAGGGCAGCATAATGAAGCACCATATCCATCACAACCAAATAAACATTTAAAATGAGGCCAATTAGGAATTAAAATATCTTTTGCACAGATATATTTTGTTAAGACTTTCTCCGCACCGTTTTTTATGGCAAAATTTTTTAACTTTTCAATTTTATCTTGTTTTAGTCTGGAAATTGCCATTCTACTAATACCGATCAATATTTTATTAATAATCTTTTTATTCTAATTTCAATAATTATTTAAAACTGTTGATTAAAATATTTAATTAGTTTTTGACGAGGTTTAGTATTTATGGTATTAAAATTTGATAAAATAGATCAAATCGGGATTATTGTTAACGATTGTGAAGCAACCGCCAAATTATTTCAAGAATTGTTCGGTATTGGGCCGTTTCAAATTTTTGACCGAGGTATCGATGATTTTTTTTATTTAGATAAATGGAATAAAATTCATATAAAAAATGCATTATGCCGATTAAATAATATACAAATTGAACTCATTGAAGTCGTAGAAGTAATTGAAGGAACATGTCTACAAAAAGAATTCATTGATAAACACGGTCCAGGATTACACCATATTGGAATTTATGTAGATGACCTGGAAAAAGCAGTAGATGAAGTTAATAAAAAAGGGATCAATGTTATTCAAAGAGGTGCAACCAAAGGTCTGCTTAATTGGGTATATTTGGATACCGAAAAATTGATTGGTCTGGTTGTAGAATTTATAGAACTTAGAAAAAAACGTAAAAAAAAGAACTCATGAATTTAAAAAGTTAATTAAAGGCTTGATATAACTGGTATTTCTACAATTCACAATAGCAATATTATAATTTGGTTGAGATGTTGGTCTAGGTATTATTTTAATCTCGAAATTACGAGGATTAAAATTTATCCAATTATATTTTAATTTTTTGTCCAATATACAATAATATACCGCATTTTGTAAGTCAAATCCCAAATTTATAATCTTGAAATAAACATGCTTATTTCCAATTTTTATATAATTTAGAAATAATGATGGTGTACAACTTAATCCAATAATAAATTCCTTAAACGAATGTAATTCAAAAAATAACATTTCAATAACCGCTATAATATTACTAATACTCTTATTGCATCATGAAAAATTTGAAATAATTTCTGTAGATTAATTGCTAAAAAGTAAATTTAAACAACACGCTATTTAATTCTAAGTAATAAAATATAAAATTAACATCAGTTCAGATGGTTATTTTAAAAATTTTAAAAAATATTTAATGAAAAATGGTGAACTCAGTCATTTTAAAGAATTTGAGAGGACTTAAAGAGGGAAATAATGAAGTATTAGTGGTGATACACTTCCGACCGCGAAAGTATGGCTTTATTTTCAAGCAATCATTAGAATATAAGAAGTTTATCTAAATAATGAATAGATTTCTAGGCTTAAAGAGTAATTCCAAAAGTGAACATGGAAATCAGAGGTAAAATTTATAAATATAACCTTCAGATTATGGAAGAACTATAATCACTTACAATTAATAAATAGAACCCAAAAAGAACAGACACAAGAAATATTTGGAAATTAATTTTTTGATCAAAATTCTAGTTAGTTAATTTTAATTGATTTTTATTGATATAAATTTGAATATAAGTTAGATAATTATTTTATAGTGTAAATTAGGGAAAAGATCAGAAAGTTTTTAGGGTAGATTTTAGAGAATATTATTATGATCATAAGAAACTGTCAAAATATTGTTGTTTTATTAATATTTAAGTACTATAAATATTATGGATGTTAGTGAAGACCTTATCTTAAAAGTTTCTATACAGAATTTTCTTAGTTTTTGTCGGTATGACATGTATAATAGTGAAAATTAGATTTTTATTGGACATGCTACCTGGATAATATTCATTTAATTATTTGAATATTACGAAAGTAATTGTAAGTCTAAATCATTACTCGAGTTGAAATTAAAGCAATGGAAGCACAAACTATAAACCAAGAAAATTCAACTATTTATTTATAATTTAATAAATTATTTTTATCCATAAATAATTGATATAATTCGAGTTCTATCATTGAAGAATTTTCAATTTTATTAGATGCCATTTTAGAGCAAGTCTGTAACATTTTACAAAAAGATATTTATTAAAAAAGAGATGGTGGCCCAAGAAGAAAACCATTTTCAATGCTGAGAATGGTCGATGCACATTTATATGCAAAATTAAAGATGATGTTTCATATAGAACATTAGAATGGGAAATGCACCATAATCCAGAGCTGTTAGCGACGTTTGGGTTTAATTATGTGCCATCAAACGAAACAATATACGATTTTAGGAAATGATTAGAATCTGAATAGTTGATAAATATATTGATTAAAATCATTAAGATAGCAATTGAATTAGATTTAACAGATATTAATGAATTGATAATCGATTCAGCACCCATAAAGTTGTATGCAAATTTTATGAGGGGACTAAAATGCATTGTTTTGGTATAGAGAAAATTAAGGTTTTATTATCGATATCTAAACTTAAAAAATATTATTTCATGGTTTAATTCGCATATACATATAACTACCCATTATTCATTGGTTTCTATAATTGCATTCCTGATTTTTAAACTAGCAAGTGGTTTTTTCTCTTTTCATTCTACTTACAATTTCGTAAGAGGGGAGAAAGATATTCATAAAATTTTCGGATTTGTGGATAAATTTCCAGTCCAACTCTCCATAAAATCGATATTACAAAAATTGGAAAAAATTTTCAGATTTAATGCCATTATGTATAAAATAATTAGCAAGATCGCCAAATTTTTTCGAATGAGTATTGATGATATATATTAGGTATCTAAAAATTTAAAGTGTTTTTTTGATATACTACGGAAAAAATATTCGACCATTAAGCAAGAAACCAAAACAGGTTATTATGCGTCGAAAGATAAATATTATTTTGGTTATAAAGTGTATCTTATTATTTTAAAGAAATTTCAGTTTTTTAGCCTTTATAAGAACTTCAGCTAAATACACAATTCTGGTATACTCCAGCCAATAATAGAGACGATTGAAGAGTGTCTATTAGAATAGAGAATAGATACAACAATTAAAGATAAAATATATAGGTTATATAAAAACGAGAAGCAATTAAAAGGTAAAAGAATTAAAAATAAATTAATCATAAGAGAAAATATAGAGATTAAACTTGAAATGATTAAAAGAAAAAAACTAAATTCAAAAAAAATCATTGAACAAAACTTTATTTGGATTAATGACCATGCAATTAAGTTTAGAACAGTCTAGATTGGGGGGTATCGATGCTATTAATTTTAACACAATACTTATAATTATAACATTATATTGTGTGTAAACATAGTAGCGTTAAAAATTGCCAGAGAGGACAGAATTAATTGTCCAACCTTCTATTTTTGGTGAAAATACCAAAAAATTTATGAAGGTAAAAAACATAAAGTTTTACCAAAATAAAGATAAATTCATAAATTATTTTAAGTATTAGTGAAATTATTCATGCTTTTGAAAAGCACAGAAAATGTTTCTGAGTATTTAAAGAATTTTACTTTAAGACGAAATCTTGATAATTTCATAGGTAGTGCTCCAAAAACAAAAGTAGAAAATATTTCAATTAATGGAGAAATATTTACCAAATATATTAATGAATTTTGGACTTCCAAGCAAAGACAAGCATCATCAATCCATGAAATCTCGTACAGAGCATGTTTTAAAGCTCAATTGCCTCGTTTTTTTATAAAATTATTTACAAAAAAGAATGATATTGTATTTGATCCTTTCAGTGGAAGAGGGACTACAGTCATTGAAGCTGGGTTATTAGGAAGAAAGATAATTTCAAATGATGTTAATCCATTAAGTGGGATTCTGACAGCACCTAGATTCTTTATTCCAAATTTGAAGAATTTAAAGGATAGATTAATGCAGATCCCTTTTGATAAAAGTCTTAGAGCCGATATTGATTTGTCTATGTTTTATCATCCGGATACTGAAGCGGAATTAGTTTCTTTAAAGAAATATCTAACGAATCGTAGGTTATCTGGGGAAGAAGATTATATAGACAGATGGATTCGCATGGTTGCCACCAATAGACTAACAGGCCATTCCAAGGGTTTTTTCTCCATATATACTCTTCCACCAAATCAAGCTATTTCACCCGAAAGACAAATTAAAATTAACAAAAAACGTAATCAAGAACCAGATTACAGAAATACACGAGAACTAATACTTAGAAAATCAAGAGCACTTCTCCGAAATTTAAGTGATAAACAAAAACAAAACCTTAGAGAAGCAGGTGAATCGGCATTGTTTTTAGAGAAAGATGCAAGAAATACAGTTGAAATAGAATCGGAATCTGTTCAACTGACAGTAACTTCTCCTCCATTTTTAGATGTAGTTCAATATTCTAAGGATAACTGGTTAAGATGCTGGTTCAATTCAATTGATCTACAAGAAATCTCTAAAAAAATAACTATGGCGAAGACAATTGATAAATGGTCTGCTGTTATGGAAGATGTATTTAAAGAATTATATCGAATTACACAAATTGGGGGTTGGGTTGCTTTTGAAGTAGGAGAAGTGAGGAAAGGAAAAATCAAACTCGATGAATATGTTGTTCCTCTCGGATTAAAAGCAGGATTTCAGTGTGAAGGTATAATAATAAATTTACAGAAATTTACAAAAACTTCCAATATTTGGGGAATTAATAACATGGATTCAGGTACAAATACAAACCGTATTGTTTTGTTTCATCGAGAGGATTAAGATGAATAAAGAATATGTGAAACGGTTAGAAGATGTAATCAAGCAGATGCTCAAACCAATTAAGAATATTCCTTTAAACTTGGTAATCGAATCAATTTCTGGGTTTAAAATTCTGCCCTATAATCCAAAAGATCCTAAAGATCGAGCAGTTTTAGATGGATTAATTAAAGTAGCTAATTTAGCAGGGATCAAGATAAACAAGGAAGGAATACATAGACCTAGACCTAATGAAGTTGGAAACGATATTGAGCCATTTGTTAGAGAAGCTTTAGATAATTATGGATATAAATCATCCATTCCTGCTGCAATAAGTGGTAAAAGAAAAGTTGTGGGTTATCCAGATATTGAATTCATTGATCAATTTGGTAGATTAAATTATTTAGAATGTAAGACACACAATGTTCAAAATATAAATACAACACAACGATCCTTTTACTTATCACCTTCAGAAGATTTTAAAATTACAAAAGATGCCCATCATTTTGTTATTTCCTATGAAATTTATGTTGATGGACGTAGTGGTAGTAATAATATCTACAAATGTAATAAGTGGAAACTTTTGTCTATTGAGAATTTATTAGTGGATGTAAAATACGAATTTAATTCTGATAACAGAAGATTGTATTCAGAAGAATTAATTATTGCAATGGGGGAAATAAAGTTAAATTAGATATATGAATTAAAAACTTAATAACCGAGACGAGTTAAGTTCGAGATATTTAAAATTAATCTAATGGTAATATTTATTGTAATAATACCTATTTTCAAGAATTTGAAGCATTTTTTGACGAAATTTAATTTAATTTGATACTTCTTTTTCTTTATCAGGTTTTTTCAGATTTCTTAAATTAATTTTTTAATAAAATTATATCAATTGACTCTTTAAATTAGTCAACCGGCAATATTCCTGGTGGGTAATAAAGAATTTTCCCTTTTTCTTTCATCTTATTCCAATTTTCATTTGCTTGGATTTCAAATGTTTTTCCCATAATTCCAACGGTGACATTACTAATATTTTTTTTCAATTTATTTTTCCGTTCTAATAAAATTTTTCGATTTTTTACAATTTGGTCAAATATTATTTTTTGAAGGTCATCTGTTTCGTCAAAATCGACCAGACCTGTTTTTTTATGATATTTTCTAATTGCATCAAACATTTTTTTATCAACATAATTAAAATCTTCTAATCTCCTATAAAATTTCCTTGAAATTTTAATTATATCGATAATAATTGATGATTCTGCTTGTGTTTTGTTTTTAATCTCAGAAAGGAGTTTACCATATTCGTCTAGCATATTATTATGAAAAATGATAATCTTATCGAAAAGTAAAAGCGACTTAAAATTTTCAATCAAATTATAAAACATCATTTTTACGATATGGTTCGAGTCTTCATTTACTTCACCTTGATCTTCATTTTTAATGTAAAAATTTTCCGGCATTATAATTACTACAGTATCAGAGTTATTATTATTAATCTCAAATTCATTTATTGTTGTAGAGAATATTACTTCTCTATTGTCTTCATTTATCATAGGTATAAAATAGATAAATAATGGTTCATTTTTGTTCATTTTTTAATCAACTTATTTTACAAATTTAATTTATTCTCATATAATTTAATTGCGTTTTCATATCCATTTATTATTTTTGATAAAACTATTAATGAGTCAAGTGGTTCTGGGAAAATTTTAATTCTTTTTGTGGATAAATTTAAAATATTTTTACGTAAATATCCTTTAGCAAATGCACCAATAAGTATTATGTATGATTTTTTAATATTAGTATCTTTAAAAAGATCGTTTATTAATGTAGGGGTGCCATTTTCTGTTAATATTAAGACCTCATTAGCTTTTATTTGCGAAATTAATGATCCTAATGATATTTGTTCTATCTCTAATAAAGGGGCACCACGAGGAGGTACTTTACCGTATCTAAAAAGTTGCTCCATAATCCCAATAAATCTATTATAATTTCTAGCAATTCTCAATTCGGGATTTACTTTAATAATTTGGTCATTAATTGTATGGATATAAATTAATAATTGACCAATTCTGTTTAGAGGAGTATTCAATGCATATAAAAGACATTGATGGATAATATCAGGTCTACCTCTTTTTTCATGGTTTTTCAATCTTCTGATTATTTTATTGTGGTTTGATATATCTAAAATCAAATTATTAGGATTTTTGCGGACTTTTTTTGCGTATTTTAAAATAAAAGGGTCTGTTTCAAAAGATTTTGGGATGAGTTCAAGGCTACTCTCTACAAAAATTATATAAAGCAATATTATCTTCACTTTATTCCTTTTCTAAATCAGGTATCTTTGGGTTTTTTAATGCCCAAATGTATTCAACAATTTCTTTGCAAGGTATTCCTAAGATTTCGCTAACCTGTTCTAAAAATTTTATATATTTTTTCTCGCCCAATTTATCTACACCTAGAATTTCCATAACCCAAGATTTAATATGACGGTCAGGCATCATTGTGTTAACGCCTATTAGCATTCGTAGGTATTGGACAGTCGAAAGCCCGATTCCCTTGATATTATAAATTTTGTCCGTTTTTAGCTTTTTAATATCAATATTTTGAGCCCAGTGCTTTAATGCTTCAAGATCGTCCTGGAGATTATTTTCAATTTTATAATTTTTAAATTCGGTAAGTACTCTTTTTAATAGCAAAATACGTTCCATATCGTTATATTTTAATACCTCCTTAGAAAATTTATCAAATCCTAAAGTTTGGATTAAATTTAACATTTGTTCAATAGTTTTAATCTCGTCATAATTTTCTTTAAAACTCAAAACTCTTGGCTTAACAAAAGTAAGATAATTTCGGTTAATTGTTAATACTGCATCTAATATTATTAAAACAGGATTATTATAGTCCCATTTAGAAATATCAGAATTTAAGGAAAGTTTAGCAATATATTCAATAGGATATTTTTTTCCTTTAATAATTCGTGTTCCTTCTTTTAACTTTATTAACGCATCACAAATTTTCTTGATATCTTCAGAAATCACAGACATTTTCAATTTATTCTCTTTTTGTTTGTTTAATACATTTTAAATTATTAATTCATATTTGAATTAATCAAAAAAATTTAAAAATTTAAACTATTGGGACAAATATATGAAAGATGATTCATTTACAGAAATTTGGAATCTTCAAAAAAAGTTAGGAGACCGCATTTTTGAAGAAAGAAATATCCAAGAAAATGATGAATTTTTAAGAAATGTTGTAGTTGCTATGTCAGTTGAATGTTCTGAATTATTAACAGAACTTCAATATAAATGGTGGAAAGATAAAAAGAGTATTGATCGTAGTAAAATTCTTGAGGAGAGTATAGATATTTTGCATTTTCTACTTCAATTTTGGATTTCAGCAAAATTTTCTCCTGAGGATGTAATTAATGCTTTTAAAGAGAAGAATAAAAAGAATTTTAAGCGTTTTTTTTCTGATTAATAGTTCTTAGTTATCTTAAATTTCTTAAAATATATATAAATTCATATTTTAAATGTTAATACGTT
>SUPR01000077.1 GCA_005191425.1 Candidatus Helarchaeota ASGARD archaeon Hel_GB_B | reverse complement strand
CGTCCATAATCAATTCTTTTAGTTTTTTATATAAATTTTTTATAGCATCATTATCATTGTCGAATAATATCCCATTTTTTTTATTAATTATCAATTCATTAATATCTGGTAAATTTGATGCGATTACAGGGACTTTCATCGCCATTGCTTCTAATAAGCTAATTCCTGGAGTTTCGTAAATTGAAGGTAATACAAAAATATTTGCAATTGATAATATTTTTGGAATTTCATTGTGTTCTACATATCCCAAGAAATTCACTTTATCTTGAATATCTAAAGAATGTACAAGAATTTTACATAAATTTAATAATCTTCCTCCCCCTACAAAAATTAATCGTACATTCTGTACTTTTTTCAAAAGCAAATAAAAACTTTTAATTAACAAAAATGGTAATTTTCTGATTACTAAACCTCCTGAAAACAAAATTATTATTTCATTCTCGGTCTTTTTATATTCTTTTAAATATTTATCATCAGGTGTTCTTAATGAAAATTTTTTAAGGTCAATTCCATTTGGAATATATCGCATTTTAGGTGAAAAATCTTTATACCAAAATTTCCGTCCTATTTTTGTTAATTGCTTCTTAACTCCCTTGGTAACGCAGATATAGTGTGGTATTTTTGGTAAATTCAATATTTCGTAAGATAAAAGCGGTGGATAATAAATCAAATGTGAAACTTTTTCCAATAAACCCACTAATGGATGTGAAACAATTTTTACAGATTCATAATTAGCACAACCATGCGCTGTAGTTATCGATTTAACATTAAATTTGTTTAAAGTCGGATTTATACTTAAAAAATATGGATTAAATGATTCATTAAAATGCACTAAATCAATATCATTTTTTTCTAATAATTCTTTAATAACAGATTTTAAGGGTGTAATATAACTCAATTTATTTAGCATTAGAAGTTTATTATGAAATTTTTCACCGATTTTTATGGACTTAAAATTATTAGATGATTTTAAATCATTTATATGCTTGGTATCCACTTGATGAATATAAAATACTTGATTATTTTTTTCCAATAACTTTTTGGCTATGAAATATAAATAAATTCCGCTTCCAGTAAGACCTACTGAATCATCTATTAGACAGACCCTGATTTTTATTCACTTCTCCGATATAACTTTTTCCAAAATAAATTATAGATAATTTTAATATACGAATTCAAAATTAGAATTATAAGTGACACTAGTCTTGACCCAATAAATTGATCAAAATCTTGAAAATTAGTTTTAAATTTTAAAATTAAATTTTTTTTGACAAATTTATTATATTTCAAATATTTTTTAAAGACTTTGAATATATTTACATATATAAGAGCCCTCATTCTTGATTTATGAATAAAAAAAGACTGTATAATTAAAATAGGCTCGAAAAAAAGAATTGTTAAAATTGTAGATGGTATAAATGGTGAATTTTTAATTAATGTTAATAATCTATTTCGTTCGATCATGTAATATTTTAAATTTGTCAGTTTAAAGTCTTCCAGATGTTTCATGTGTTTAATTTTTGTGGTATTGATTACAAAAATTTTAAACATGTCATATCTTGCTCTTAAAGAAAAATCTACATCCTCATGGTACATAAAATAATATGGATCAAATCCTCCTAACGCTTTAAAATGCTTTGTCTTGATAAAAAAACAGCACCCAGAAAAAAAGTCGGTAAGTTCATATTTCTTTTTATAATTATCTATTTTTCCTAACCCTTTAACAGTAGAAAATCCTAAGATATTTATATTTCCTCCAATGTAGTTAATAGTGTTATCTAATAAAATAATTTTTGGAGATAAGATTATTTTTTCATTACCAATTGATTTTGAAATAAAATTATATGCTTTCAGTAGTTCATCAATTAAATTTTTATCTGCTATAATATCTGGATTAACTACTAATATCCATTCCCCTACACAACGCTGATAGCAATAATTATTTCCTGCAGCATAGCCTAAATTTCTCTTAAGTGAAAAAATCTGTATTCTTGGATCTGAAAAACTTTTTACAAAATCAAGTGAATTATCATCTGAATTGTTATCAAGGATTATCAACTCAAAATCTTTGAAATTTAGATCTAAAATTGATTTTACGCATTTTTTTATTGTATTTGCATTATTTTTTAATACCATTAATATTGAAACTTTAGGTGCTTTAACATTATTCATCAATATTTCCACTAATTATAATAATTTAACAATTCTAGAGTTTTTTCTTTTTCTAGTTCCAAATACTATTCCATCTATTATTCCTTTAAAAAGCAATCTAATTTTCATACTACTTGGGAATTGGTTAAGAAATTCTATAATTGTGGCATAAAATTGTGTGGTTAAGAATACCAATAGGTCTATTTCTTTAAAATTTTTAATTGCAAATATGAACCTATTTCTTATATATAAATATAATTGAAAGGCTGATATCTCTGTATGTTTAATTTTATGAAATACTTTCGTATTTCCTATATATATAATTTTATATCCAGCTAATTTTATTCTATAATTTAAATCGGCTTCTTCATAATAGAGAAAATAAAATGGATCAAATAATCCTACTTTTTTAAATACTTCTCTTTTAATAAAAAAACATGAACCATTAGCATAATCAGTTTCAGAAATATCATCAAACTGCCCTGTATCTCTTTTCATTAGACCACGATGTCTACAAACTAATCTATATCTAGGGTCAATAATTCCTCCTGCATACCAAATAATATTTGGATTTGAACAATAAACAATCTTAGGTACAACAACTCCAACATCTTTTCTTGAAGTTAAAAGATTAACACATTTTTTGATTAAATCTTGTTCTAATTCAATATCATTATTCATTATAGCAATAATGCTTCCTGTGGAATTTATGATCCCTATGTTATTTCCTTTAGGATATCCATAGTTTTTTTTATTTTTAATTAAAAGGATATCTGTAAATCTATTTTGATAATTTTCCAAATGTAAATCCAGTTTTCTAAGATCTTTTGAACTTGAATTATTATCAACAACAATTAATTCAATTTTAGAATAATCTTGCTCAGATATTGACCTAATACAATCTAATGTTAATTGAACAGGCCGAAATGGGTTTGTCAAAACAATAATACTAAGAAGAGGGGTTTGATTTTTAGCAGCCATTTTAAACCTATTTAATATTTTAATTTTTAATTGAATAAATTCAATTAATTTAATAAATAATTTCTGTTAATCAATTAGACTTAAATCTATCTCATTAAAATTGTTTTTATATTTTAATTGTAATTGATATGATATCTTAAAATAATAAAAAAGAACACAGTATTGAAAATGACTCACAACAATTTTATTGATTTAATTAGAGAACTTGCAACTTATAGTATGCTCATTATTCATGTGATTTTATGGTTATCGGGAAATTATCTTATTCCGATAATAATTGGTAAATTTGCAATTCCGCTGTTTTTATTTGCCTCAGGGATGGCTTCTTATTATTCTAAAAGTAAAATTAAAGGAGTCCTTGTCGAATCTTCTGTTTTGTTTTTAATGGGGTGTATATTAAATTTAACAACTTTGGGGTTGATAATTGACCGAGTAAGAATTTTCTTCTATTATGGTATACTTCAGATAATTGCTATAAACAAAATATTGTGTTATTATCTTAAAAAATTAAAAATCAAATACTTATTAATATTGATCCCCATTTTTATTTTAATTGGAATATTTTTAATAGGAGATTTTATCAGTTTTACTTATGCTATTATTGGTCTGATAATAATAAAATATAAAGAGTTCAATATTAGAGGTACATATTACTTAGGAAAGTTATCTTTAACTATATTTATTTCACATCACTATATTTTCTTTAATTTAAGTCTAATTCTAAATATTTTTCAATCGATAAATGTATTTGTTGCAATTATAATTCTGGGAATAACAATTGATTTATACTATTTGCTGTCCATATTCTGGTCGCGTATAAATTATAAATATACTCTAAATTATTTAATTAAATCGACAAGACGATTTGTATTAAAATAAATCTTATTAACATATTTCAACTAAGCAAATTTTTTATATATTTTTAATGTTTTTTTAACTATTATCTCCCATTTGTATTTTTTATCGATTATTTCATTGGCACATTTAATCAAATTATTTTTTAAATCTGAATTTTCCAAGATCTCTATCATTTTATCACTTAATTCAATATAATCTCCATTTTTAAATAAAAGTCCATTTTTACCATCTATTATCATATCTGGAATACCTCCTGAATCCGATGCAACAACGGGAACATTTGAGCTCATCGCTTCTAATAGTACTATTCCTTGATATTCATAAGAAAGAGATGGTAATACAAATAAATCTGCAATAGAATAGGTAGATATCAATTGCTCAAAAGGTATCGAACCTAAGAACTTAACTGATTGCTCTAAACCTAATTTTTTAATCAATTTCTTCAAAAATAAATAATATTTGTTATTTTTTGGTGATGGAGATTCACCTATACATAATAAAATAATATTAGGAACTTTTTGTTTTACTATATTTAATGCTTTAATCAAAATATGGATACCTTTACTTTCTCTAATCTGTCCAACAAATAAAATAATTCGCTTATTTAACATATTTAATTTCCGTTTGTAATTCTGATCTGGAGACCGTAAAAATAAACTTTTATTTATACCATTTGGTATTACTATTGAATTTACATTAAACTTTCTTTTTAATAAATTCCGGACGAAATTAGTGGGCGTAATTACTGCATTTGCATTTTTTATTCCTCTTCTCAACCAATCTGATACTAAAAAATATAACAATGTATTTTCGATTTGATAACTATTAAATGAAAAACGTGGTACCATATGGGTCGAATAAATAAATGGTATACCAAGATTTTTTTTGATTTTTGAAGCCAACATATTCAATCTTGGGGTAGACGAATGAATAATATCAAAATCCTGGAAAATTTCATAATATCTTGGTAAATAAAAATATGGTGATATAAAATTTAATAAGGGATATTTAATATCCTTAAGAAATTTGACTTTAAACGGAATTTTCTTTAACCGCTGATATTTTTTAGAAATCTCACTATTAATGAAAACCACTTTATGATCATTTGCTAATTTTTTAGCAATTTCAAAAGCATTTGTCACATCACCGCCATATCGTAATATAGGGGAAAAAAACGCAATTCTCATTTTATTCACACGAAATTACCAAATAACTAATGTATTAATTTATGTTTTCTTTTTAGCTTTAAAAATAAACTGATAAGCAAATAAATTTGGAAATTTCAATAAAAAACCTCTCAACATATCTGTTAATTTAGAACCAGTAATTGAATATTTTGTAGAAATAATTCGAAACCCTGATTTATTTATTAAATCTTTAGCTGTTTTTAAGGTAAAAAATTTATAATGATCTATATTTAGGATTCCTTCCTTTTTATAATCCCATTTACCTAACAATAAATTAAGTCTATTTCTATAAAAAGCAACATTCGGGATACTTGTAATAATATATCCATCATCTTTAAGGAATTTTCTCATAGAGATTAAAAGTTTTTGCGGGTATTTCAAATGTTCAAGAATATCTGCAAAAATAATAATATCGAAATATTTTATTTGAAACTGATCATTCAAATTTTTTTCCAAATTTATTAATAATACTTTATCATAAAAAGGTTTGGCTTCATCTAATGCTTTACGGCTTATATCAATTCCAACTAGTTCTTTACTGGACTTGTTTAAATATCGACCTAATCGTCCATTTCCACATCCAACATCTAATATCTTCTTATTTTTTTCAACAAATTCAAGGATTTTATGGTGTGCCGATCCTTTAACTATTTGATAATTATCTATCATTTTTGTTCATACTATTTTAATTATCGAATTTTAAGCTATTTTAACTTTAATTTACTACTTTATTTTGACATAAAATTATCTTTTTAGCATCAAACATTGGTGGTTGGAAAATAATTTTATGTAGATTTTTATTCCTGAATTCTATAAAAAATTCTTTGTGTTTTGCATTTTTGAACAATAATTGCCTGAATTTACGAGCTTGAAGGATTTTTTTAAGATTTTTTACTATATACACATAACTTTTCAAATATAATAAAAAATTGATCTTTAGTTTAAGAATATCATGAATAAAAGTTTTAAATTCAAACCAAAATTGCCTAATTAAATCTATTACTTTTCTATGGAGTAAACCTTGAATTATTCTATTTCTGCCAAGTAATAGACGTTTTTCAAATTGTTGTAATAATGAACTAAAATTGACTGAATGAAAATGTATAATCCCAACGTTTGGATCTTTAGCAGTAATATATCCAGCTCTTAATATTTTCAACCCTAAATCAGTATCTTCACAATAAGCTGGAAATAAAAGCGGCTCAAATAATCCCGTTAATTTTAATACTTCCGCTCTTATTAATAAACAAGGGCCTTCCAAGACATGGCCAAGAGCAATCTTTTCTTGTGATTTTGTATTAGCCCAATTTTCATAAATATTAATTTGCTCTTTTAAAAAAATATTAATACGGTTAAATTTCTCTTCTTTACTACATGCTTCTCCAAATTCTGGGGGTATAATTTCTACAGGAAAAATAGCACCTAAATTTTCATTTATATCAAATTCCTTTATTAATTTTTTTAACCAATTTTCTGTTAAAATATAAATATCATCACACAAAAATAAATAAAAATCATATTTTTTCTCAACTTTTTTAAATCCTTCATTAAATCCCCCTATAAACCCTTTATTATCAATAATTTTAATTAATTTAATCCAATCATATTGCTTCTTAATTAATTCATCTGTCCCATCACTCCCTCCATTATCTATTACAAATATTTCATAATTTGGATAATGTGTTTTTTCCTTAATAGATTTTAATAGATTTTCTAATATAACTTTATTATTATATGTTAAAATTAAAACAGCTACTCTTTTATATTCCATAATTTTTCACATTAAATTAATATGGATAATCTTTTTCATTTCAAATTTTCATAAAAATTATTTAGATAACTAAAAACCATAAAAAATAAAAATATTAAAAATATTTTCATAATGAATTGAATGCGCCATGAAATAATAAAAATTTCAAAAATCACTTAAATTTAGAATATCAATATTTTTTAAATTATTATTAATTAGGTAATTGCATGAAAGTCATAATTTTTGCAGGCGGCTGGGGCTCTAGACTCGGCCAAAGGACTAACCTTATCCCAAAACCAATGGTTAATATCGGAGATAAACCAATTTTATGGCATATAATGAAAATATATTCTTACTATGGATATAATGATTTTATTATTTTACTTGGAGTAAAAGGGGAAATTATTAAAAATTACTTCGTTAATTACGATTTACTAAATAATAACCTCACAATTGACTTATCTAATAATGCTATCAAATTTCATAAAAATTCTGAACGACCTAACTGGAAAATAACACTAATAGATACTGGATTGAATACATTAAAAGGTGGACGATTAAAAAGAGCTGAAAAATTTATCACAGATAAAAATAATATGTTAACTTATGGGGATGGACTGGCGGATATAAATATCCCAGAATTGATCAAATTTCATGAATCCCATGGAAAAATATTGACAATAACAGGAGTACATCCCCCCTCAAGATTTGGAGAGCTTGTTGAGGAACAAAATAAACTAATCTCTTTTGAAGAGAAGCCACAAACCTCAAAAGGATTAATTAACGGGGGGTTTATGGTATTTAATAAAAAATTACTCGATTATTTAACAGATGATGAAGATTGTGATTTTGAGCATGGTCCTTTAATTGAATTAACAAAAGATAATGAAGTAATGGTCTATAAGCATAAAGGTTTATGGAATTGCTTGGATAATGAAAGAGATTATGTTTACTTAAATAAATTATGGAAGGAAAATAAGGCTTTCTGGAGAATATGGGAAAAATGAAACTATTCAACAACTTTTTTAATGGGAAAAAAGTCTTAATTACTGGTCATACTGGTTTTAAAGGGTCATGGCTATCTATTTGGTTAAATGAATTGGGTGCTAAAGTAATTGGATACTCATTAGACCCATATACTTCTAATGATAATTTTGTTAAAGCTAAATTAGATGAAAAAATTACAAGTATAATTGGTGATATCAGAAATTTTCAAACATTATTTGATATATTTAAAAAATATAAACCAGAAATTGTGTTTCATCTTGCTGCTCAGGCTCTAGTCAGGGCTTCCTATGCTGACCCAAAATTGACTTATGATACTAATGTTGGTGGAACCGTAAACCTATTAGAATGTATTAGAAAAACTGAATCTGTTAAGATTGGTGTTATTATTACAAGTGATAAATGTTATGAAAATAAAGAATGGATTTGGGGATATAGAGAAAATGACTCCCTTGGTGGATATGACCCATATAGTTCTAGTAAAGCTTGCTGTGAATTGGTAGTATCTGCTTATAATAGTTCTTTTTTTAACACAAATGATACAAAAATTAATAATAAATCAATTTGTACCGTCAGAGCTGGCAATGTAATTGGTGGTGGAGATTGGCGCTCTGATAGACTTATTACTGATTGTATTCTTGCTCTGAAAAAGAACGAACCAATTGATATTAGAAATCCCAACTCAATTCGCCCATGGCAATATGTCCTTGACCCACTTGGAGGATATTTGTTATTAGCTTCAAAAATAGAAAATAATAAAAAATTACTTGGCGCATGGAATTTTGGTCCTAATAATGATTCCCTTATACCAGTTAGTAACTTAGTCGATAAAATCATAAAAATTTGGGGGTCAGGTAAATGGCAAAATCTCTCGTCAGATAATTTCTTACACGAAACAAAAATATTAAAATTAGATACAAGTAAAGCTTATACTTATTTGAATTGGAGACCTATACTTACCATTGATGAAGCTGTTAAATTTACTATTGATTGGTATAAACAAGAAACACCGGACTATGATTTTGATGTCAGTCAAATTAATGAATTCATTTCAATTGCTAATAAACGAAAAATAAATTGGATTAAATAATTAATTATTGAATTGGTGTATTTTATGATTGAAGGCGTTAAAATAATACCATTAAAAAAGATAATGGACGAAAGAGGTATCGTAATGCACATGCTTAAAAAAACTGATCCTCATTTTCAACAATTTGGAGAAATTTATTTTTCATGTATATTTCCAAATGCAATAAAAGGCTGGCATTTGCATAAAGAAATGACATTAAATTATGCTGTCATTGTGGGCAATATTAAATTAGTTTTATATGATAATCGAAAAGGTTCAACTACCTATAAAGAACTTCAAGAAATTTTTATCGGGGAAGATAATTATTGTTTAGTTCAAGTACCACCTGGTATTATTAATGGATTTAAAGCAGTTGGTAATAAAAAAGCCATAGTTGCTAACTGCGCTACCCACCCTTATGACCCTAATGAAATTGTTAGAATAGACCCTTTTGATAAGGAAATTGGTTATAATTGGAATATAAAACATGGTTAAATAATTATAATAACAATTAAACAAATTATATGACTTTTTAACTGCCATATTTTGTATTTTAAATTTTGATGTTGGAGTTTGAAGAGTTAATGAATACAAAAATCCTCATAATCGGTGCTTCAGGGTTCCTAGGGTACTCTTTATTTCAAAAATTTTCAAAAAATTTTGATATATTAGGAACTTACTATTCAAATAAAACAAAAGACCTGGTACACTTAAATTTCTTAGACCAAAATGAATTAAATTCAATCATTTCTGAATTCAAGCCAAGCGTAATCTTATTACCTGCCGCAATGCCAAATGTAGAATATTGTGAAATCAATTTTGATGACTGTTGGAAATATAACGTTAAAGGGCCTTTAAATATAATTAATTTACTTAAAAAGTCCAACATCAAATTAGTTTTTTATTCTTCAGACTATATTTTTGATGGTAAAAATGGTCCTTATTCCGAATCTGATTTACCAAATCCTCTTAATAATTATGGAAAAGCTAAATTAGAAACTGAAAATAATATTAAATCTAATTTATCAAATTATCTTATAATTAGGACTACAATTGTCTATGGATGGGAAAGAAATAGAAAAAACTTTATATATCGTTTAATAGATACACTTAAAGATCATAAAATATTGAAAGTTCCCAAAGACCAAATAGGAACTCCTACATATGTAGAAGATCTAGCTGAAGCTACTTTACAATTAGTCCAAAAAGATCAAATTGGCATTTTCAATGTTGTAGGTAGTGAATTAATTTCACGTTATCAGTTTTCTTTAATTGCCGCTGATATATTTGATCTAGACCCAACATTAATAATACCTGTTTATACGAAGGATCTAGGTCAAGTAGCTGCAAGGCCACTCAATGCGGGCTTGAAAATTGATAAATTACTTAGGACTATAAATGTTAAAATGTCTACCCCTATTGTAGGATTAAAAAAAATGTATAATAAAATAAGTGAACTGAAAAAATGATTTCAAAAGAACAAGAAATTAAAAATATCATATATGAAAAAATAAAAGAATTATATAATCTAAAAAAAGCTAGTGCTAAATTCATTCCTGGAAAATCTAAAGTTCCATACGCAGGTAGAGTATATGATGAAAAAGAAATAATTTCTCTAGTGGACTCTGCCTTAGAATTCTGGTTAACTGAAGGTAGATTTGCAAGAAAATTTGAATATGAATTTTCAAAATTATTAAATTCCAAATATACAGTCCTCACAAATTCTGGCTCGTCTGCTAATCTTCTAGCACTTTCAGCATTAACATCGCCAAAACTTGAGGACCGACGGATCAAACGAAATGACGAAATAATTACAGTTGCAGCAGCATTCCCAACAACAATAAACCCAATAATTCAAATTAATGCAATCCCGGTATTCTTAGATGTTCAAATTGGGACATATAATATTAAGGTAGATGATATTCAAAAGGTTATCACTAACAAAACAAAAGCAATCGTTTTAGCTCATACTCTAGGAAACCCATTTAATATAGAAAAAATACTAGAAATTGTAAAAGACTATAATTTATTTTTAATTGAAGATTGTTGTGATGCATTAGGGTCAAAATTTGATGATAAATTTGTAGGTACATTCGGAGATATTTCAACCTTCAGTTTTTATCCTGCACATCACATCACAATGGGTGAAGGTGGCGCATTAATTACTAATGACCTAAATTTATATAGAATCATCAAATCATTCCGCGATTGGGGCCGGGACTGTTGGTGTGAACCCGGACATGACAATACTTGTGGTAAAAGATTTGGTTGGCAATTGGGAAAATTGCCTTTTGGTTATGACCATAAATATATTTATTCTCATATTGGATATAATTTAAAAGTGGTCGATATGCAACCTGCAATAGGAGTTGAACAGTTAAAAAAATTATCAAATTTTATTGAAAAAAGGAAAAATAATTTTAATTTCTTCTATAATTATTTTAAAAAATACTCCAAATACTTTTATTTACCAAAATCGCTTCCTAAAGCAAGTCCTGCTTGGTTTGGGTTTATTCTTACAATAAAAGAGGGTGTATCATTTACTAAAAATGATATTGTAAACTTTCTTGAAAATAAGAAAATAGCTACTCGTCCTCTTTTTTCCGGCAATATTTTAAGACAACCAGCATATTCTGAAATAGAATATAAAGTTATTGATGACCTTAAAAATACTGATTATATTATGAATAATACATTCTGGTTTGGAATTTACCCTGGTATCACTAATGAAATGCGAGAATATATGAAAAAGTGTTTTGACGAATTTTTTGATAATTTATAAAATTGGTGTTTTTGTTATGAAAGTTGGAATTATTCGCGGACCATTTTTTAATAAGTGGGAAATGCAGACTTTTGAGTTCGTCCCGGAACTTGGAATTAATGTTGTGGGAATAGTCCCCAAAGAACATTTCTACAACATCCAAGGTATAAAATTTCCAATAATTGAAACCCATCAATTAAGTTATCTTAATAAAATACCATATTTAAAGTTGTACATACAAAAGAAATTAAATTTAGATTATTTTTTAAAGGGTTTTAATAAAATTGTAAAGGATATGGACTTACTCCATACAGCAGAAACATATCATATATTTACTTACCAAGCAATCAAATCTGGTAAACCTACTATAGTTACAATTTGGGAAAATATTCCTTTTAACTATCATAAAAAGCCATTTCTAAAGATCATAAAATCTACTTTTCAAAATGCCAAGCATTTTATTGCAATCACTAATCGCGCTAAAGAATCTTTAATCATTGAAGGTGTTTCTGAGGATAAAATTTCTGTTATCCCTTGTGGTGTTAACATCCAAACATTTGCTCCAAAAACAAAAAATACTAAATTGCTTAAACTTCTTAATATTCCAGAAAATTCAAAAATAATTCTTTTTATAGGACGCTTGGTCTGGGAAAAGGGAATTTATAGTCTAATTTATGCATTCTACAAATTATTGAAGAGCCATAAAAATCTAATACTTATAATTGTAGGAAATGGAACGGAACGCACAAATATCAATAACCTGGTTCTTAAGTTAGGAATACATAAAAATATTAGGTTCTTAAGGAACGTTGCCTATGAAAAAACTCCTGATCTATATAATATAGCAGATATAATGGTCGTACCCAGTATTCCAACCCACTTTTGGACCGAACAATTTGGTTTTGTATTTATCGAGGCAATGGCATGCGGAACTCCCGTAATTTCTACCTGGTCTGGCTCAATCCCCGAAGTAGTCAAGCATGAATATTCAGGAATATTAGTCCCTCCTATGAACTTTATGAAATTGGCAGATGCAATTAACCGTCTCTTAAACGAAGATCTAAATATATGGTCTAAAAATGCGAGAGAATACGCTATTAACAATTTTAATAGCAAGAAAATTGCTGAAAAAATAGTAGAAACTTATAAAAAAATTGTCTAAAAATTATAAATTCAACTCTTTTTAAATTTATTAATTAAATATAATATTGGCTTACCAAAAATAGTCAATAAATAGCGCTTCTGACAGAAAATTTTAAGATTTTTATAATCATAATCATCAAACGTCCTTAATAAAATCAAAACGATCGAAAATAATATCATAAAAATGCATGATACAAAAAACAAAATAGCACTCTTTAAAATCAAATTGAATGTTCTATAAATATCAAGAAAATTAAATATATAATACGGTAATATTAGAATACATAATGTAATTAACCCGGATATTAGTGGATTAACAAAATACTTAAACTTTATTCCGACCTTCATCACTTTTTTCATAAAATATAATTCATAGAACACCCCTGAAATTCTTCCTAAAAGTACACCAATAACAGCGCCATATAACCCCAATTGAAAATATATCATAAATAAATAAATAAGTCCAATACTTACTATAGACTGTATTATTGGAATTACTAACGATTTATAAAGTATTTTTCTATTTGATGCTGATATTAATTGTGATAACATCCTTCCAGTACATCCTAACGGAAGTTCTAACAAAAATATTTGCAAAATGGGCACTGCTAATTCATATGCCGGATATATCAAGTTGAAAAGCATTGGGGACAAAATAATTAAACTTAATGATAAAAAAATCGATAAAATTGAAATATATTTTGTCGCTTTATCAATTGCACCTTGCAGCTCTTTAACGTCTCCCTTTTTATATATATTTACAAATGCTGGCGCCAATGTTGCTATTATTGAGTCCATCAATCCTACTATTAAAATAAATGTCGACCTTGCAACTGAATATATCCCTACATTATATTCTGAATTTCCAATACTATAGACACTTACAGCAAATACATCCGCCCAATTTACTCCTTGAAATATTGCTGATGAAATAAAAAATGGTATACTATATAAAAATAATTGCTTTAATAATTTAAAATCCGAATATTTAAACCTACTGAATAGCCTATCTTTTATTATTACATAAATCCAAATAACTGAAATTATTAAATTCGATAAAAGAATTGATATTAATAAACTCATGATTGAAATCTCAATAAAATAAAACGCAATAATCGAAAATACTAATGATAACAACGGTATAAAACTAGAAATAATAAACGTCCTTTTAATTTTATAAATCGCAACATTATACGCTATAAAAATTGTATTTATAGGCTCAATTAAAATTATTATAAAATAAATTTTAGAATACATGATTATTTCTGGCGAATATACTGAACCAAATATATTACTAATTATAAAAATATAAATTATAAATACACATGCTTTAATCATCAATATAGTTGATAACCCTACTTTAAAATATTCTTTACTTATCCCTTTTTCTTTATTATCATGAGCTGATGCATATTTTATTATTGCAAGTCCACTAATTAAATTTGTAGATAAATTAAATAATGAATATATCATTAAAACAATCTTATATTCTCCATATAACTCCGGGCCTAATAAATTCGTATATAATATATTTAATGCTATATTCGAAATTGTAGATATTATAAAGAATATCCAATTCCATGTAGCATTAACACTTATCTCTTGTATGTCTACAATTTTGTCGCTCATATCTATTTTACTCATTTCTTTTATACAATTTTTAAAATTTTATATTTTTTTTATTTTGGTAAATTTTTCATTTATTGTTAATACAAAATTTCTATCGTTATGATATTGCATAGAATAGTAAATTATTTCTTTAATTTAATTATTTAACCCATGGTCGATATTTCTCTAATACATTAATTAAGATTTCTTATTAGATAATTCCTTCTTTATTTAATTTAAATTCTGAATTCTCTTTTTTTTATATGAAATGTTCCATTAATTCTTATTTGGTCTTAAATTAAATCTGGGTAGAATGTCTTTGTTTATTATATTCATAAATTTTTTGATTTTATTAACATTAAATATTATTTTTTTAATTAAATGGTTTTTAAAATAAATTTCAATCAATTAAATTATTCATTAAATTTGATGTCTCTCCTCTTTATCATCTTTAAAATCTTTTAATATAAATTTCTTGATATATTTTCATGAAAATTTTTTATTTATATAAAATTTCAAAATAAAATTGTATTTTTATGTAAATAAAATTAGTTATTTCAAAATATTTTCAATATTTAATCAATTAAATATGATAATTATTCATTTACACACATTTAATTTATTCATTTTTATTTATTTATTTAGTACACTAATTTTTAAATGATATATGCATTTTATCACATTTTTATTTTAACCTAATCATGTATATCGTTTGTAAATTATTTCCGTTAATTAAATAATCCCCTAAAAATACAAACAATATTTAATGGAAAAACTTTTAATTTTAATTAAGCATATAAGAACAAAACAATTAATTTCAAAAAGTTTAGAATGACATTTTAAAATACATATAAAATCAAAATTTAACATCATAATCAATTTTATGGATTGATTCAAGGTATGGAAAAAAAAATTAGTATTATTATTCCGGCTTATAATGAAGGAAAAATTATTAAAGATTTTTTGTTATCCATACCTAAAGAATTGGAACATGAAATAATTGTTGTGGATGATGGGTCTACTGATAACACATATCAACAAGCAAAATATAATGGAGCTAAAGTAGTTAAGAATAAATATAATATGGGCTATGGTGCCTCCATTCTAAATGGAATTAAACATGCAACAGGGGATATAATTGTCACTGTTGATGCAGACGGCCAAAATAACCCAAAAGAGATTAAAAATTTAGTAGAACCAATAATCAAGGGAGAAGTTGAGTGCACTATTGGGTCTAGAACCATTGGTTGGATTGAAAAACCAATTCCTCTCTATAAAAGGATTGGTGAATTGTTTGTCCACTTGATTATAAGGATTTGTTATAGACAAAAAATTACTTATTCACAAAGTGGTTTTAGAGCTATTAAAAAAGAAATTATTGAAAAACTTGAACCTTTTGATGAAAAAAGGTTTGGGTTTAGTATGGAATTGTTGGTCAAAATATTAAAAAATCGTATTAAAATCAAAGAAATACCCATTAGTTTTTATGAACGAAAAGTTGGAAAATCTCATATAAAAGTTCTAAAAGATGGATTGAGAATACTGTGGGTTTTATTTAAGACAATGGCATTTAAAAGAAAAAATGATGAAATCATTAAGTTATTAAAAAATAAAAATTAATATTAACTAAATCAAAATGTTTTTATTCTCAATTTTTTAATATTTTATATCTTATTCTATAATAATCAATATATATTTTAATTTTTAATGATCTTGATCAATTTTCATTATGAGTTGTAAAAAAGATAAAAGTAAATATTTAAATAATGGTTACAATGATAAAAAACAAAAAGATTTTAGTTA
>SUPR01000076.1 GCA_005191425.1 Candidatus Helarchaeota ASGARD archaeon Hel_GB_B | reverse complement strand
AAAGACATAAAAATATTGTTTTTGTAGAAAAAGACCGCCCCTGCAGTTTATAAATTTTTATAAATAAGTGGTAAAAAAACGAAAAAAAAAAGATTATGGTTTCAATTAGAAAATGATTATTTAATTTCCACCATTATTTTCTTATATTCTAAACCTAAAAGACTTCTTGCAATCTCGAATGCTTTATTGTAATCGAAAATTTTCTTGCCCTTGGATTTTGCAGCTTTTGCAAGTATCTTATTTTCGGTTGTATATTTTATTCTACCAATGGATAATGGTCCAATACCAAATACACCAGGATAAATTTCTTTTTTATCTGTATTAGGTTTCATCCCTTCAATTCCCATTGGAGGGACCGCATTGATATCTGCGACTATAGTATTTGGAGATAATTTCTCAGCCAGTTCCTTAGATACTATCTGGATACCAGCTGCTGCAACAGACCAAACTATATTTGCATCTTTCAAAATTTCAAATTTACTTTCATCATTTGTCGCATATACCCCGGTTATTTTGGTGGCATTCTCGCCGGCTTTATCTGTTAATTCATCTGCAAGATTTTTCACATATTCCTCAGTAGCTCCATCCCAAGTTTCGACCAAATATACTTTAGCCCGAAGTTTGGCGGCTAGAATAGATGTCAATTGTCCAACTGGACCGGTACCCAAAACTACCACCTTTTTGCCTTCAAGACTATTAATACCTAACTCAGCGGCAAGTTGTTCAGTTTTTGCAACCAGTGCAGATGCGGTTGTATGAGAACCCCTTGGATCTATGATAACTGGGGTTTCAAAGCCAGGGACGAATGATTTCAGAACTTTTTTTGCGATTTTTTCTCCTTCTTTAACATTTGATCCTCCAATAAAAAACGCAGTCGGCGATTTTGGTTTTCTGGAAAAAATTGCATCTTGCACGAGTTTTTGGACTTTATCCGCCGTCATATTGTTAAAAGGAACAACCACATCGAAGCCAGCATCATATGCCATATTTATATCAAACGGGGATGCATATTCATCTGTATCAAAGAAGTAAAGAATTTTTTCAGATTTATCAACCGCTTTTACTTTGATTGGAACTATATCAAGGTCTGCTTTATTAATTAAATCAATAATTTCTAAATTTTCACCTGATGGATTCACATTTTTTACGATCTTATTTATTTCTATTTTTACAATATTTACTCCCAATTCATCTGCAAGATTTGAGAGACCATTAAAATGTCTTTTATCACATAGAAACATGGCATTTATTTTCTTTGCTTCAAATTTCTCGGCCATCTTTAATATCTTCATGAACATCCAGGCTTCTCTTACTCTGAGCCGAATATCTTGCTCTTCTTCATCATAAGATCTCTTTAGATAATCTCTCCACATCATCAATTTTTGTATATATAACTCATTACTTTTCGATAAATCTTTATTTATAACTAATTTGGCCAACTCACTTTCAATAGCGTCGAGTAGATTCTTTTTATCTTGCATTGTATCATTTATGTAATCAAGAGCATTTTGGGAGATATCAACCATGTCGAAGGGTAATTCATATTTCTTATACAATTCAATTAGATGGTTGTCATATAAAAATTCGTCTTTAGTGCGCATCCCACCCTCTTCAACTATAAATGCAGGATGATTTTCTTTGATTAGACTTTCTATAAAATCAACATAGTTCCGCGAGATGAATTTTAAATTAAGAAATTCTCTCTCGTTGTATTTTTTTTGATCCATATAGAAATTTATTGGATATTCGTATTCTACCAAAAACAATTTTAATTTTTTTTCCTTTAAAGGTTCAAGTTCTAATACTTCCATTTTTTAAAACCTCCTAAAATATAATAAATTAAAAGCCTATTTCATGCATTTCGGATATAAAACCCATTTTTTTGAAATCTCAGGCTCCATAATTTCAAAAGCATAAACGGTCATGTTCATTTCTTTCCCAAGATTCTTCAACTCATCAAATAATCCTTCTGATGTAAAATGTAAGAGTTTTATTACAGCTTGATCAGTTTTTCGAATAAAATCTAGGAATTTTTTCATGATCCATTGAGGTCTGATTTTGAAATCCAATTCATATTCTTCTTTTTCAATATCATCTTTAAGTAGATCTATCCAAACTTTGATATTTTGAGCTTTAAAAGATTTTTTATCTTCTAATATTTCATATACATCAGCTAATTCTTTCATAAGGCACTTTTTTCGATCTAATTCTTCCTTTAAATAACCATTAGCATTTTCAGGAATACCCACTTTAAAAACATGCATTTCAAAATTGTCTAAATACTTTGTAATTTTCATATTAAATTTGTTTTCTGTATCTAAATCGCTAGTTATTAGATCAAATTTGTTTTCTCTAAATAAATCCAGTAGATTTATCGCTTCAGTATTAAAGATCCCAGTTTTTTCTTTTACTAACAAAAATAAAAAGACTTTTTTTTCATTTATGGGCTCTAAATCTAATACATCCATTTTATTACATCTCTATTTTTTTCATTATTTTTTTTCATTTTTAAAATATTTCTAATTAATATTGATATTTCCTAGAATAAATATAATTTGACAAATTTTCGTTCTGGCTTAATGACTATAATTTTTGTCAAAACCTTCTTTTTGACAAGGTTTCTTGTTGGTTAGTGAAAGAGAAGTAGAAAGTAGTTTGAATTTATAATAAAGGTTATTTATTAAAATTATAATTATTTGATGTGAGTTATTAAGATCTCAGTTTTTAATCAAATGGTATAGTAATTATTTAAAAATGTTCATTATATTAATTTTAGTAAAATTCTCTTAAATAGTAATAGAGAAGGATATATTCCTAAATATGAATATTTTCGCTATAATTAAGAATTATCAATTTTTCTTATCAAGATTTTCAATGTTTAAAAACAAATCACACGTATCCTTTTCTCTCATTTTAAAGGAAAAAATTAATAAAAATATGAAAAAACAAAATTTTTTCCTTGAATAAATATATAGTATTGAATATTTTTATTTAAAATTAATATAAAAATAAAAACTTAACATTTTAAATTATATTATTTACAGATAGACTATTTTTTTATTATATATAACCTGATGCAGATGATTTATTTTAATTTAATCTATATTAATCATTGTCTCAAATATTTTAAAAGAAAATCATATATTTGAGAAATTCACATAAATTACCAGAAAGATTTAAGTTTTGTTTTTTATATTAATTCGATTTTAAAATAAGAATCATAGAAAAATTTAAAGAAACGATAGAATACTCTAAAGAAAGAATGAATGTAAAAGTTTTGACTGGAGCTAAGCCTGTTTCTCTTACTATAATTAAAGATATCATGAGTTCTCGCATCATTTGTTGTTATAGTTATGATTCAATACCAAAAGTTGCTTAAAAGATGGTGGAAAACTGGGTAGATACGGTCTTTTGTATTAAAAGAGAGTAGGGAAAAATAGTGGGAGTGATACCTGACAAAATTATTTGGAAATTAGTTCTGGATGGTAATAAAAAAATATATGGTTATAAAACGGAGAACATTATAGTGAAAAAATCATTTCAATAGATGGGGATAAGCTATTTACCAGTATTGAAGATTTGAGAGACGAGTTTAGTAAATCTCCGGTTAAAAGAATTGCATTTACATCAGATGAAAAAATTATAGAATTAATTCATGAAAAATTTATGGAGAGAGTAAAGAGATACTCTCGAGCGTATGATACAACATTTTCTTAAATAATGAGGTAAAATTATATGGTAGAATACTTTTTCGAAAGTGATACCGAAACTGGAACTGAGGAAGATATGGGGAGAGAAATTCCATTAAAAAATGTAGAATCTTTTTATCAAGTTTTTTTATGTTATTTTGATGAGGCTATAGAATCATAAAGTATTATATACAAATCCAACTCGTCTTAAAAACAATCAAAACTTAATCAAGATTATAAAGATACATTCCATTTTGTTTTTTGATTCTTCTTCACAAAAGAATCTACAACATATGAACTTGGAATATACCATGATAGAATTTATCTGGCACTTAAATTTACAAGGCGATTTTGGTGAGATAAGGTACATGCTGGACTCGAAAAAGAAACCCTATAGATTTATATTTTAAAAAGATCAATAAAACATTGGAGTTAAATTTAAAAGTAAAGATCAGTAAATTGATAAAAAAGTAATATAATAAAATTCAAAACTTAAGTTAATAATTCAAATAATATAATAATTTAAAGGGAAAAAGACCATAAATATTTTTAAGGCAAACCTTAAAATTTAATAAAAGAAGGAATGTGATAGAAGTGGTCTTAATAGGCGATATAGTTTTAAGAAATGCTATAATGTATCCAAAGAAGATGTGGCTTCATTTTGAAGGGAGAGATTATACATGGAAGTTATTAAATAATAGAGTAAACTCGATTTCAAATGCATTATTAGACTTAAATGTTAAAAAAGGTACGCGAGTTGCATTGATTTTGGAAAATTGTGATCAACTGGTAATTTCATTTTTTGCAATCCCAAAAATAGGAGCTTTATGTGTCCCATTAAATTATATGTCAAATAAGAACGAATTAATTTATATGTTAAATGATTGTACGCCAAACACACTTATTTTTGGGGAAGGATTTAATAATTATATAAATTATTTTAGAGAAAAAAATAAATCAATAAAGAATTGGATCTGTGTTTCCGATAGCGGAGAAATTGGGGACAAACAAATTTTATTTGATTCATTATATGATTATCCAAGTGATGAACCACCAAATTTTAATTTAAAAGATACAGAACCTGCGTTTATTCAATATACAGGCGGTACAACAGGCTTTCCAAAAGGAGTCGTAATGGCACATAGAGGAGTGGCTGGAAATCCAATATTAGTAGCGGCATCAAGTTTAGGTACCGGGAGTTTTAACCCAGACGATAAGACATTAATTCCTGGCATGCCATTATTTCATACTGCTGCCACACTGGGATTATTAACCCTTGCTCAATTAAATATTGAAGTATATTTACATCGTAGATTTGTAGTACATAATATTTTTGAAACAATAAAAAATCAAGGGATTACAGGGTTTAGTGCTGTACCTACTATGTTAAATTTTTTAATTAATTCGCCAGAAATAAAAAATTATAAAAAATATTTCTTAAATATTAGGGGAATAGTGTATGGAGCTTCACCAATTTCTCCTACAGTCTTAAAGAAATCAATGGAATTATTTCCTAATGCAGTATTTGGTCAATTATTTGGTCAGACAGAAACAGGGCCAGCTTTAACAATTCTTGATGCCAACGACCATAAAAAAGCAATATCAGACCCTAAGTACGAATATCTTTTAAGGTCTGCAGGTAAACCACTTGTGAATGTAATCATAAAAATAATTGATGAAAAAGGTAATGAATTACCGCCTGGACAAATTGGAGAAATTGTAGCAAAAACCGATACTAGAATTATCGAATATTGGAATAAACCGGAAAAAACAAAAGAAACTAAAAGAAATGGCTGGGTATATACAGGAGATATGGGATATTTAGATGAAGAAGGATATTTATTTGTCGTTGATAGAAGGAAAGATATGATAATTTCCGGCGGAGAAAACATTTATACAAAGGAAGTAGAAGATGCATTACAAACCCATCCCGCTGTATTAGAATGTGCAGTTATTGGGATTCCGGATGAACGATGGGGAGAAGCAGTACACGCAATTGTTGTTTTGAAAAAAGGATATAAAAAAGGTGTCAATGTCACTGCAGAAGAATTAATAGACCATGTAAAAGATCAGATTGCGAGATATAAAGCGCCTAAAAGTATAACTTTTAAAAGGACATTACCTAAAAGTGCACAAGGAAAAATTTTAAAACGCGAATTACGCAAGAAATATTGGGAAGGAAAAGAACGTCAAGTAGCATAAATTAGCATAAATTAGCAATATACACTCAAAACCATAATTTTTTAAAAAATCTTGTAAAGTGTAGTTAATTTATTTATTAAATTATCATTAATTTATGAATATTTAAATTTATATCAATTCTTTTTTATTATATTAATTCATATTGCTTACCTGCACCACAATCATGGACCTTATCTTGATAGAGTCTTTTTATCGCATCGGTTTGACTTGTGCAATGACATGGAGCTATAAAATCTATATCCTTTAACTTTTCAAGTTTCGCAAAGCCATGAAAACCGCCCATTACACCAAATATTTTACCATAGTTTTTAGTAAAATCGATTATTCTACCTAATCCGGGGTGAGCGCAACCAGATATTATGAATAGCCCTTTAGAAAGATGCACCATAAGAAATTGTTCGAAAATTTCTTTTGTACATACGCACTTAACATTGTCGGTAATTTCAACAATACCCTCAACATCAATGAATTTAGTTCTATTACTCCCATATGAATAGATTTCAGTTCTATCAAGAGGACCTATAAATTTTGGTAAATAAACATCAACGTCATCTTTAATTTTTAAAATATAAGGTAGCCCACCTGCATGGTCAAAATGTGGATGGGAAAGAACAATTATATCAATATTCTTCGGGTTGATTTTTAGTTTTTCCATATTATAGAAAAGTATTTCTTTATTTGCTCCAGTATCAAACAAGATATTTTTTGTTTCACTGTCATATTGAACTTTAATAAGTGTAGAAAAGCCCCATCCATGTTTAAATCCAGTTATTGAGGTATTATCATATATAATTGAAATTTCCAATTTCATATGTTAAAATAGATTTTATTTCCCTTTAATTTTTTTTTGTTTTTTAAAAATAAAAGGTAGGATTAAATTTATATAAGATTTTCTAGTTTTTTTTTAAAAGAATTAAATTATCAGTGGATTTTAAATGATTAAAATTAGTTGTACTTATTTTCCAAAAGTTACACGCGTTCAAATTTCTGAATATCCTAAATATTTCCAGTTTGTAGAATTAGCTAATACATTCTATCGATTTATTTCAAAAGATGAATTAACTAAATTAAATAAATTATCTAGTAAATCTAGCGATTTTGAATTTGTTATAAAAATGAACAGGTTTATTACGCATAAATATCAATTTTTATATTCAAATTTAAGAGAAGAGGCGCTGGAAACTTTTGAGAAAATTAGAAATTTGATGCAAAATTTGAAAAGTAATAAATTACTAATGGAAACGCATTATTTTCAGGAATTTAATGATACTTTTTTTAAGAATTTTAATGATTTTTTTAATTCAGTTAAATTAAACGATGTTAATTTATTTTGGGAGTTTAGAGGATTTAATTGGAGAGATAAAAATGTTCTACCTAAATTAATAGAGACTTTAAATACATTTAATATTGGACATAGTATTGACATTTCATTTTCAGATCCTATTAATTACAACAAAGAGGGAATAATATATACAAGGATGCATGGATTTGGAGAACAATTAGATCAATATCTATTTAAAAAAACGGACCTATTGGACATTGTTAAAAAAGCAAATAAACTTCTTGAAAAAAATCATGAAATTTATGTAGTTTTTGCTAATGATGAGATGTATAATGATGCCAGACATTTACAAAAGATCTTGGAGGAAATAAAAGATAAAAATATTAATTTAGATAATTACAAATTATCTTTTGATACGAATTTTAAATTAAAATATGTTTCTTCCGGTCAAAGTTTAAAAATAACATATGATCCCATGTTTGCATTACGTCCAGAAAAAGACAGTATAAAAGTTTCGAGCACAATTATTAAAAACATGGGAAAAAAAGTACAAGATTACATTCAGGTTTTAAATAATGTGAGGAAATCAAAAAACATTGATGAAAAATTAAAAGTTAAGTATTTTGACGGTTTAAGAAAATTGGGAGAATATTTGCTGAAATATTTAATGGGTAGTAAAATAAATTATAGAAATAGATTAGTAACTGACCAAAATGTAATCATACAAAATGATTTTAAGAATATTAAGTTTCCTTTTGAGCTAATTTTTAATAATAGACAATTTATTTGTTTAAAAGATTATTTAATTCGAAAGTTTGTTGAAGAAAATAGTATTTATCCGGAAAATATTTCTACGATTAATAAAGGAAAAAATATTAGTATATTATTTATTTATAGAACAAAAGATAATGAAATTAAAAATAAAATTAAGAAATTAAATAACAATAAGTGTAATATTTCTATTTTAAGTGAAGGAGGGCATAGTGAAATCGACCAAATCTTAGATAAAGATTATGATATAGTAGTCTATCTTGGAAATTTTAAGAAATTTGCAGAAGAAATACCTGAAATAAAATTAAAATGGGGTAGATCTGAAATATTACTTTCAAATATTTATAAATCAGCGAAATCATTCCCTAGATTATTTATAATGGGAAATATAATTCAAAATCAAAAAATAGAATATTTAGAACATTCATTTTATAATGCAATTCCTATATTGAAGAGTAATTGTAATTTTCTTACTAATTTTATTACCTTAAGTAAAGAGGATTTTCTTGAGTTTATATTATTATTTCAAAAGCTACTCCTAAAAGGAGAGCCCATCTCAAAAGCTTTAAACTTAACGAGAAAACAAATATTTGAATATAATTGGGGAATGAAATATTCTTGGTTTAGTTTTTCATTATTTGGTGATGAAAAATCTAAAATTGGAGGTCAATAAAATTGGAAACGGAAACAATTAAAGACGCTATTTTGCAATTATTAGAGAGTTATTATAATTTGGACAACAAAAAATTTACAGAGGAAATTGAATCAAAATTTAAAATTTTTGAAGAATTAGATAATATAGAGGACGAAAAAATACAATCAATTGGTTACTTTTTATATTCATTGGGTTTGTCAATTCTTGCAGAAAAAGTTAATAGATACAAATTTAGAGATATTCAATTTGACCTGAAAAACAAGGCATATAATGCTATTATGAAGGCATATGATTATTTTAAAGATTCGGATAATCTAAAATTATTGGAACATATCTATGACCAATTAATCATGTTATTATGGGAACAAATTCCAAAAAAAGTAATAATAATTGATGAAAAAATAAAATTATATCAAGAATTAATAGAATACTGCAAAAAGCAAGAAGAAGTAAGTAGAAAATTAGGTGATAAAGCATTTTTAAAAGTTGAGGAACGAATACCGTTTAGGTATCTTTTAGGGGAATTTTCGTACTATTTAAATAAAGGTACAATTTCACAACAAGAAGCAACAGAAGCTAATAAGAATTTAATAAAGAAAATCCAAGAGTTAGAGCATTTTGATTTTCCCAAGGCAAAATTTTGGGCAAATAAATGGAAAAGGAAAGTCTGTCATATAGAAGGAAACAATAAATTAACTTTCAGTGGGTCAACATTGTATTTGGATGGAGAAAACATAAAATTTACAAATAATGACTATAACAGATCAGTTTCATTTAAGTTATATTTTTTACCAAATCTTGAAATTAAAGAACAGAAAGCATATCCTGAAATGCGCTTTTTTAGAACGGGACTTACATTTATGTCGATAAATCCAATAATTGAGCGAATTTATGAAGAGGACTTGAAATTAAATTTTAAAATAGAAAAACCGCAAATAATGAAAGGAGACCCATTCGCTAGAGATGTTTTTTCTATATTACCTCAAAAAATGCAAGATAAAGATTATGTTTTTGTTATTGAAACGCAAGGTATTGTGGAAGTTCAAGAAAATGCAACATTAATTATTCAAGATGATGTGGTCCTCCGCATTAATTTTTCTCCTTTTGATGTAGAAAAAGATGACAAAACTACCAAATTAAAATTCAAGTTAATAAAAAGATTGGTCGGTAAGAAGAATCCAAGAAGTAAAATTAAGAGTAAAGAAGAATTGGACTATATGGGATTTGGTCATAATATAAATTTTACATTATATTGTAATGTAAATCCTACTTTTTCGGGTGTATTTATTTTTACAGATCCAACAAACTGGAAATATTGCTTGAGTTCATGTTTATACATTAATAAATTAAAGTACAAACAAAATTGGTATCCAAATTTTTTAAATTTTGATTATACGCCAATTTTATTTTTAGATAAAGGAAAAATATCTGAAAAATTCTTAAGGAAATCAAACAAGGACATTTATTCAGGGTTTTTAAAAGAAATTGGCAACGAATTTCCAGGGTTATTAAACCAAATTTTGATATTTGGAGAATTTATGATGGACTATTCAGTAGAAGAATGCAAAGAGGAATTAATGAATTTAATATATTTAATGTCTTCACTATCAGGAAATGAAGAGAATGAAAATAAGAGTAACATAATAATTTACACTTCTAATAAGGAATATTATAATAAAATGAGAATAATTGAAGATGAATTGAATTATATTAATAAAAAATTGAGTAAAACATATAAAACCAGTTCTGAATCAGCAATTACAATTAAATATATAGAATATAATCGATTTATAAGTGAAATGGGACTGTTAAATAAAAAAGTCTATGACCATGAATATGATAATGTATATCTCGTTGAAGACCCAGTCATAGCTTTTTCATTATTACCATTAATAAAATATACACAGTCAGGTATTATAATTAAAGACGAGTTATCTTCTGAAAACTCAAAAAAGATATTATTGAATGCAAATCAGATATGGGCAATTGGAAATTTTGAAGGAATTAAAATTCCAAGAAAAGCAACAACTAAGATTAAAATTTTTGATTCAATGGACAACTTTGAGCATATTATAAAAATTAATAATATTTTTAAGTCCAAAATTGTTGAAGATTTTCAAAATTATACAGGATCAGAATATTTACAACGGGTATACCCAGGATATGGAGAGAAGAATTTAGTTAATAATAGTATTTTAACTTCTTTTTCTGAAAATGATTATAGCTTTTTAACTTTGGCAAGTAATTATGGTGCAAATAAACCTGCAATGATATGGATAATAAAAGAAGATGAAAAATTAGCAATTAAAGAGCACACGATCTTAAATATGCTTAGTTCTTTGAGATTTACTTCAGAAAATTCAATTACTCAAGAAGATATTATTAAAATTGGTGAATCTATTAGAGAAATATTGCCAAATTCAATTCAAAATGGGCTAGAAAATTCTCAAAATATCATTATAATAAGTAGAATCCCAATTCCTTTTGAATTATATAGTTATTCAAATAATGATACAAAAATGCCATTATGTATTCTAAAAAGTATAGGAAGAGTATGTTCAACAGATATTTCTGATACAAGTGTAATGCTAACCTTTAATATGCTTCGTAGAATGGTTTCAAAATTGGGAGAGAAAGTAGTAATAATAGCTCCGAAATATGAAGGAGAATATAAGTTAGAAGGAGCGATTAAAGAAGCTAAAATATTAAAAAATCAGATACAGAGGATTTTTGGTGATAAAATTATTGCAAAGATCGATGAACAAATTGATAAAGAGTGGCTTTTCAATATTTTTAAGACACCTCTAAAAATAATACATTTTTCTGGACATGGGCATTTTATTGATAATAAAAGCTGTCTAATACTATCAACTCCAGAAGAAGGAGAGCCTGAATTTTTGTTTCAAGAAGATTTAGAAAAATATGTGAAAGAAAAAGGTCTAATTGAAGGTTATCCTCTAGTATTTACATCAGCTTGTATTACAGGGCAAATACAAAAAGCAGGGTCAGGAATAGAAGGGCTAGCTGCTCAATTTATTAAATCTGGAGCTAATTGCTTTATTGGAACTTTGTGGGAAATTATGGACGAGAGTGCAAGAAAATTTGCTACCTATATTTATAAAAATTTACAACAAATCGATAAAACAATTGGTGAATTATTATTAGAATCCAGGTTAGAATTATATAACGATTCTTTGAAAATGCTAGACAAATCAAAATTTTTTGATCCAACTTGTTTTTCTTTTATCTTTTTTGGCGATCCTACAATAAAAATAAGATAATTTAAAATCGGTAAAATAATAAAAATTTAAAAGTATTTAATCTTAATTTTAAGAAATATCCAGATTTAATAACGAAAAAAACGGATCCAAATTAAGAAATAATGGTCCTAATAACAAGGAGAAAAAAAATACATTAATAAATTTCTGATTCAAGTCCGTTTTTCTTTTCAACATTTAGAAGGTTATCTGCAATTTTTTCAAATTCAGAGTCATGAGTTATAGTAATCATTTGAGTAGAGGGCCTAAATTGGTAAAAAATATCGACTAAATGCTTAATATTTTCAGAATCTAAATTTGCAGTTGGTTCGTCCAGCATAATTAGTTCCCGCCCAGCTAAAATATCAGAAATTGCTAATCTAATAGCTAGGCATACTACAATTTGTTCTCCACTACTCAATTGTGAGATATCTTCAGCATTCCCAAATCTATAGACCTTTAAATCATAATTTTTTTCAACTACAATTTTATCAAATTCGGTTGAGGGTAAAATTAATTTTAATAATTCAGTGGCTTTTTCGCTAATTTTTCTTGTGCGCTGCTGTATAAGAATTTGTGGTATTTCACGGAAAAATTGTCTAATTATTTCGACTAAGTTAAGTTGCCTTTTTAAATGATAAAGATCTTCATTTATTTTCTCGAGTTCCTCTTTCTCTTTTAATAATTTATTGATTTCGCGATTTATGTTCGGGATAATTTTTTCTTTTATTTGGATTATAGCTCCAGTTTTCTCATTATAATTTTTAGATAATTCTTTTACTTCAATATTCAGGGCACTATATAATTTTTGATCAAATTTCTCATTTAAAGATTTGTATTCTTTTTTTCTTTCATTCAAAACTACTTCAATCTCGTTTTCATCTTTAATAATTTCGAGTATATTTGTTAAACTTTGTTTAACTAAAGTAATATCGTTTAATTCTTCATCTAATAATGAACGTTTATTTAAATCTTGGTCTAATTTTGATTTATCGAACTTTTCTTCGATAGATTTCCTATCTTCATTTAATTTTTCAATTTCTAGCTTTAAAGCACCCAATTCCTTCCGTTTTTCTGATAAGATTTTAATATCACTTTCAATATTTTTTACCCTGTTAATATGTTCTTGTGTTTTATTTATCTCTTTGTCGTAATATTCAGAAGGATTTTCAATATAAATTTTAGAAATGTCTTCCTTTAAACTATTAATTTCATTCTTAACATCATTTATTTCATCTGAAAAATGTTCCAGTTCTTTATTTAACATAAAAATTTTTTGTAGCTTGTCAATTAATGTCATTTTATTTTGAAGAGTATTATTTAATTCATTTAGAATAGATTTTTCATTATTAATTACAACTTTTAATTCTTCCATTTCGGATTCTAATGTTTCGAGAGTTTTTTTTAATTGTTGAAGGATAAGCTCCTTATATTGCCCAGAAACCATCTGTTTACATACAGGACACTGAGCATCTTGTTTTAATTTTTCAATATTATTGATATCATTTTGAATTTCAAGAAGTTTACTATTTTTAATATTAAAATCAGTATTTAATTCATTTATCTTTTTATTATGCAATTCAATGTCTTCATTTAATTTACCAACACTAGCCTGTAAATCATTGATTGAGTAATTTTTGATTAATGTTTCCCAATTAGTATCAATTTTACCAATTTCAAGTCTTTTAGTTTCGTACTTTTTTTCAATATCACCTAATTTATTTTCATATTTTGAAAGACCTTCTTTTTTCATTTTCAATTCTTTTTCTTTTTTAATTATTTCCTCCTTTTTTTTGGCTAAGGAAGATGATTGAGAATTCAGATTACTTAATTCTTGAGCAATAAATAACTCCCACTGATCTTCTGGAATATTATTAAGAGCAGGTAATTCTTGTAGAGATAAATTAATTTTATTTTCAATGTAATTATTTAAATCTTTGGACTTATTCAAATATTTTTTAAGATCACTCTCATTTTTTTGTAGATTAAATTCTAATTCCTTTTGAAAATCAATTGCAGCTTGAATAATAATTATGTCTTGCTTAATAGATCGCTCTTTATCTATTAATGATTGCTCTATATTTCTAATATATTGTTCATCAAGTTCGATTGGTCGATTCAGTTTTTTTTCAACAAATTCTCCTTTTTTAATCAATTGAGAATGTAATTTGATTAAGTTAGTTTCATAATTACTTAGATCTCTAGAAATTATGTCTAATTTCTTTTTTATCTCCTCTAAATCGTCCAATTCTTTCTTTTTATTTTCATATTTTTCTTTTAATTGCTCTTTCTCCTCAATTAATTCTTTAAGTTCGTCAGTATTATTCTTTAATTGCTCTTTTTTTAATGGTAATTCTTTAAGATGTTCTTGATAAAATTTATATTTTTCATTTTTTACTTCTAATTCATTTTTAATAGTCTTTTTAACGTCTTTTAAATTTTCATGCGCCCATTCATAAGCAGATAACCCTAATAATTTATCAAAAATTTTTTTTCTTTTATTGGGCTCTTGAGAGGCAATTTTAGGAATTTCTCCTTGTCCGATATAAACAATATTTTCAAATGTCAATTTGTTAAATTTTAGTATTGATTCGATATCAGAGGTAACTGTTTTTGAATTCTCACTAACAAAAGCGTCATTTTTATAAAGTTTAGCTGTTGTTTTATTTTTATTTAAGTCAATTGTACGCTCAACTCTATAAGTAATTCTGGAAACAGTAAATTCAAGAGCAACTGCGCATTTTTTTTCTCCTCGTCTGACAAGGTCTTTTAATTTAACTTCTTTACCGTCCTTTTTTACTGACCCAAAAAGCGCAAAACCGATGCCCAGAAGGATATTAGTTTTTCCAGAACCGTTTTGGCCCAATATAACATTATAACCATCAATAAAATTAATAGTTGCTTCAGAATAAGACCTAAAATTTTTTAAAAATAAATAGTTTAATATCATTTTAAGTACCTTTTAATTCCTAGTTCTTTTAATTTTTCTTTTTTAATTTTATTTCTTTTAGGTTTCAATTTTTTTTCATCATCTTGTTTAGATTTTTTAGAATTTTCATTTTTATCAAGTGATATTGGTTTAGTATTTTTTATATTTGAATTTTTATTGATTTTTTCAATGAGGATATTACTAGAGATTTTTTTTTCGTGTGAAATTAATTTTTCTAAACTAGTTTTCATGTTTCTTTCAAAATATTTAATCATTTTAAGTGAATTATCTTGAAATTCTTTATTTTCAACATTATTAATAATTTCTTCAACAAGAGATACCATCGTTGGTATATCGTTTGAATTTATGTTGAATATTTTTTTAAAAATTTCACTCATCGTTTCACGTATATCATCTTCATTACTGGATATTATTGTTGAAGAATCAGTAAAATCAGTTATAATGTCCAGTCTTAGAGCATTTTTAGCAATTTTTTTGAGAGAATTAGTGTCTATTAATTTAATTTCGCCACTTTTAAGTGAGCCTTTAACGACAATACTTAATAAAATATCAGGAATATCGTTTTGGGCAATAACAGAGGATATTTTTTCTATTGCTTTTTCTTTTGAAATATTACCTAAATCCAGAACAATCCTTTTTTTAGGACGCACATTATATTCTATAAATTCAGGGGTAATGTTAAAAGAATTATTGATTTTATCGCATTCAACATAATAGAATCCTCTTGTACTTTGTTTCCATTCGAGTGAACTTCTATGTTCAGTAGCTCCACTACAAAAGATTTTATTACCAGGGGCTTTATAATTATTCGGCCATTGTAAATGGTAATGTCCTATTGCTATATAATCAAAGTTTAGTCTATTTAATGTATATATCTTTAAATCTTCTCCACCTTTTGTAATCATATCTTCTAAAAAAGCGTGCAACATTAAGATTTTTGGTAAATCATTTCTTGACAATATAGTTTTATGCTTTTCTAACAACAAACTTAGCATTTGACTACTTTTTTTACCGTAATAGCCAAGAGCAGCGATTAGTGCGATTTCTTTGCCCTCTTTTTTTACAATTACTACATCGTCTTTAATATAATTTATTAAAGAAAGATCTTGTAATAAATCAAGAACATCGCCGCCATATCTTTTAAATTTGGAAGTAGAAACATCGTGGTTTCCTCTTGATACAAAAATTGGGATGTTTTTTAATTTTAATTTTTCCAAGATTACTATACATTTTCTAAGAGTGGCAGGCTTAGGATTAAAGTGTTCAAACAGATCCCCTGGTAATATTACGAAGTCAGGGTGTTTTTCAATAATTAATTCAATGCACGTATTAAACGCATCGATGAAGTCTTCGTATCGCTCAATTAAATTATATTGTTTATATCCCAAATGAACGTCAGACAAATGGCACCATTTAACCATAATTACCACTTTTTACCGCGAATCAGATTTGCATTGGAAGTATAATCTTGAACTTCGTCCATATTTATCTCGTCAAGACCGCTTTTATTTTCAATTTTTTCATCATTTTGCCATTCCTTTAGTATATTAATATCATCTCCACCAAGTTCACCTTTAAATTTGTAAATTTTTGCAATTGAAGGGATTATAATAGATGGACCAGTAATTACAGCTTCTCCATTGTTTAAGCTGGGCAGATCGTCCAATAAATCAGAGCTAATCGCTTCATTTGAGTTTTCAATTTGACTTTGATCGCGGGGGTTAATTATTTTTAAAATAATTTGAGAATTACACTGGCTCAGAACATCGGAATGGACTTTACCAGGTCTTTGGCTAACAACACATAGTCCAACGCCAAATTTACGTCCTTCTGCAGCGATGCGGCGTATTGGAAAAAGTGATTTAGCAGTCCCTTCTTGGGGTATAAAAT
>SUPR01000075.1 GCA_005191425.1 Candidatus Helarchaeota ASGARD archaeon Hel_GB_B | reverse complement strand
GCTCATGGTGTTAGTATGGTACGGGGCATTTTGACCACAATTCAAGTTTTTACTAATAGAACTGTAGAAGATAGAGAGTTATGGAAACTTTTTAGAGCAAAATATAATAATGAGCCATTTGTCAGAATTATAAAACAAAAAGTTGGAAATTTTCGATTACCCGACCCCAAGATAGTTATTGGTTCTAATTTTTGTGATGTGGGATTTGAAATTGACGAGTCCATGAATAGAATTGTAGTTCTTTCTGCATTAGACAACTTGATCAAAGGTGCTTCTGGGTCTGCTGTTCAATCAATGAATATAATGTTCGGATTTGATGAAACTATGGGCCTTGTATTTCCTGGAATTCATCCGATTTAATCCTCGATTTAATCCTTTTTAATTCATCCATAACATATTTGGTATATATTTGTTTTAAACAAAACAAAAGATTATTGAACTAATTCTATGGAAGAGTATGTGGTGATTTTTTGGAATTTATTGAAATGGAAAATAATCATATCCCAGCTATATTCCCAAGACGTCCTATAGTCCTTATAAAAGCCCAAGATGAATTTGTCTGGGATGTTGAAGGTAAGAAATACATTGATTGCGCTGGAGGCAATGGAGTTGCATTAGTTGGACATTGCCACCCAAAAGTAACAAAAGCAATACAAAAACAAGCATCAGAATTATTGGTCTGTCCAACTATATATTTTAATGATAAAAGAGCTTTGTTAGCTAAAAAAATTAATGACTTGACCCCAAAACATTTAACAAGATCATTTTTTTCAAATTCTGGAACAGAATCTGTTGAAGCTGCTATTAAATTAGTTAGAAAATATCAGGGAAAAGATAAAAACGAAATTATATCAATGACAGGAGGTTTTCATGGCAGGACATTTGGTTCCCTTTCTGCAACTTGGAAGATAAATTATCGAAGACCTTTTGAACCATTAGTACCTGGATTTAAACATGCCAAGTTCGGTGATATCGATGATGTTCGGTCAAATATCAATAAAAAAACAGGTGCAATAATTACTGAAATAATTCAAGGAGAGGGTGGAGTAATATTACCACCACCTGAATTCCATAAAGAACTACGAGAACTTTGTGATGAAAAAGATTTATTATTAATTATTGATGAAGTTCAGACAGGATTTGGCAGAACAGGTAAATTATTTGCTTTTCAGCATTATGGGATTGAACCAGATATTTTATGTCTTGCAAAAGGAGTTGCTGGTGGAATACCAATTGGAATCACGGTCAGTAGCGATGAAATATATTCGAAATTAAGTCAAGGAGACCATTTTTCTACTTTTGGTGGAAATCCATTAGCTTGTGCTGCGGCACTCTCAGTTATTGATATAGTAATAAATGAAAAATTACCTGAAAAATCTAGACAACTAGGAGATTATCTTTTAGATGAACTTAAAGAAAATTTATCAGAATCCAAATTAATTAGAGATATCCGAGGAAAAGGTCTATTTGTTGCTATTGAAACCCGGATCAGAATCAAAAAATTTATATTAGAAGCTATCAAAAGGGGTATTTTATTATTGACTTCAGGAATATCTACAATTAGAATGCTACCACCATTAATCATAAAAAAAGAATCGTTGGCAATCGTAATAAATAAATTAACGGACATTTTAAATTCATAATAGGCTTTTTTTCATTTAATAATTACAAGAAAAACCAATGAGTTCAAATATCATAATTAAAAAGGGTAATAATTATTATCATAGTTATTTTTTTATTTGTATACATAAGAATCAATTAGATTGAATTTAAAATATTTAAAATTTATAAAATAAAAGAAAAACAAGATATAATAGAATGTAAAGGTGCAAATTAATAAAATATTTACAATATTTTTTTTAAAATTATTATTGTTATCTAAATTCGTTCCCACAATTAAGACATCTATGTTTTTTACCATAAATTCTTGTTCCTGCCCCATCAATATATAAAATTCTGGATTTGTCATCAATTTCAATATTATAATAGGAACCACATTGTGGGCATTGAAAAGATGTTTCTCTATATTTAATTTGAGAGGTACCACTTGTAGGGATTCGTTGTTGAATAACTTTCTTTTTAGTACCAGTTCCGCTAGTATTAATAGGGACACCTAATACAGTCTTTGGTTTGGCCCCTTGTGTTTTTGCTCGCAATTGCTCCAACTTTTCTTCAAGTTCCTTTACTTCAGACTTTTTTTTAGCCAATTGTTCTTCTAATTCTTTAATTTCGTCTTCTAATGACATTAATTTCACCTATTAAATAGAATACATTACTTTAATCTAATTAATAATATAAATTTTTTGTGAGTTTGTAAAGGATAACATGTAGATTTTAATGAAATTAAATAAAATCATATCAGTCTAATCCTAATTTTCAACTTTTATATTAATATTTCCCGAAATAAAATTAAGAAAGACTTTTGGACTTGGTTCAATTACTTTATTAATTACTAAATTATTCCATAAAGATATTAGTTTTTTATATTCTTTCATTTCGTCATTTATTTTAATATATATTTCTTTAAATAAACTAAAATTCACTACTGTTCCTTTATTAAGTCCTTCACAAATATCGACTGCTAATGGGTTAATTTGTGGTTGTAGATTATTGGATTTTTCAATAAAATTAAATGGAAAAATTCGACATATTTTTGGTCTTATTTTATAAATAGTACATTTATTGTCTTTTAAATAAATACATGAACCGTCATTATTTTTATTTAGGCCCAGAATACAATATTTATTATTTATAATAAATTCTGGATAAATCAATCTTTTTAATAATTCTTTATCATTAATATCAATTTCGTAAAATGCTACAATATCTAATAAATCATCTATTGAATTAAGCTTTAAAGTGTAATAAATTTTTAATAAATCATAATGAGTTATAGTAACTATTAGATTTTTATTTCTACAACAATTTCCGCATTTTACGCATTTAAATTTATAAATTTTCATTTATTTTCTTTAATAAATAGATGGAACTTTTATTTTAATTTTCTCTTTGATTTGTAAAAAAAGGGAAATTATAATTATAATATTTTTAAAGGATGTAAAGTTGGTACTTAATGAATTTTTAATAATTGTTAAAATATGTTGTAAAATAATATATAAAATGTTAAAAGAAAATATAGTTATTTTTTCATAAATTTTTTTAAGTTTGAATTACAATATCATTATAGACTATAATTTCTTTTAAAAATATGGATAAGAGATTAATAATGAAATTAGTTGATATTGCAAAAGAAGCAATCAGTTTATTACAGAAGGCAGGTACTGACGGAATTAATAATATTGAACTTGCAAAAAAATTGGAAATACCTAGAAGACGGATATATGATATTATAGCGATTTTAAAAGCCTCGAACAGTATAAAAACTAGTCGAGAAAAAAATGGTACAAAAATTTATTGGATAGGTTCGACTAACTTAGAATCTAAAGCAAAAGACGAAAATACTTCTAATAATACTATAGACATTCAATATGAAAAAGTTAAAAAACTTGAAAAAGAGAATTTCGAGTTAAAGAAAAAAATAGAGATGTTGAACAAGAATTTATATAAATATTCAATAGAGAGTTCTAGTAAGTTGACAAATTTTCCTACTAAAAGGATAATTATCAGGTCAAAATCACCTTCTGAAAAAATTAAGCGTGTACAATCTTCAAAATACCAAGTGTTTATAGAGGTAGATACACCAGGACTGATTGTTGAACCTTTAGGATAAGAAATAAAATATAAAATTTGAATTTTAAGAAAAAGTTAGAAAATACTTAATAATATTGTTGATAACCTTTTTGAAATTATTTCAAATGGAGAAATATTATATTTTAAAGAAGACTTCTTTTTCCTCAGTCCCTTCCTCAGATACTTCTTTTTCTTCGCTTTTTTCTGTAGTTTCTTTTTTACTTACTTTCTTCTCTTCTTTCTTTTCGGATTCTAATGATGATTGGATCAATTTAATAAAATCAGCATGAACTCTAATCGGTATTGGATAAGGGCTTTCAAACAATTCTAAGATAACTTCATCTTTAGAAGAATCTATTCGAGTAATCTTAGCTTTTTCTCCTTTAAACGGCCCAGAAATTATTTCTACAATATCATTAACATTTAATCCTTTTGTTGGAGGTGCTGGAATTAGGAAGTGCTCAATTTCAGAGATATCGACTTTACCAACGACATTATAACCTCGGACATGTTTAATTCCCCGGATAGCTTGAGTGACAACAGCTGCTTCCAATGCTTCGACAAATAAATAACCTTTTAATACTTGAGGTACTAAAAGTGCTTTAATTTTTAAGTTATCATTTTTAACTCGGAGTTGTATTGCATTTGCAACAAGTTTTTCTTGCCCAATAGTAGTACGAATTGCATATATAGAAGACCCTTGTTCTTTTTTACGCTCTTTAAGATTAATTTCGACCAATTTAATATCACTGCCCTTCGGTTATATCAATAAAATCAATAACATTATAATATCAATTAATAGGCTACGATTAGGCATACTTGTAAAGAATGGAATAACTAGAAATTGGAATATCATCTGAATTGCATAACCAATAAAGCCAATTATTACAACTCCAAGTGCACAAATTCTTGCTATCATTCTAAATTCTTTAAGAGTTGGCTTACGGGCTAATTTTAAAGTTCTTTTTGCATTCTGCCAAAATAACTTAATATTCACCATTTATATTCATCACAAACATTATTTATTTTATTTAAAAATTATTCTGAAAATTATTAGTTTCCATCAAATTTTAAGAATATTAGAAAATTAATTGATTTTTTGACGATTATTAACGATTTAAAAGTTTCATGTTATTTAAATTTTTTTAATTAAAGGATTATTTAGAATATTTTTCATAGTTTAGATAATAGAACAAACCGTTTCGCTCAAATAAAAACTTATGTGTAATTTATTGAATTATTTTTTTTGAATTATTTGACTTAAAATTAAAAAATAAAAAGAATTAAAAAGAATTTCAGAAGAAATTAAGTTCATAATGGATTAAATTCCAAATCATTAGAAATAAAATTATTTGAATCAATGCCACTTAATATTAAAGTTACTCTCAATTTATTTTTGAGGTCTGGGTTGATTAGAGCTCCCCAGATCACTTCGACATCAGGGTTAAGTTCTTCGGTTAGAATTCGCATAACAGTTTCAGCCTCTTGAAGGGTAAGATTAGAATCGCCGCAAATATTTACTAATGCACCTTTTGCATTCATATAATTAACGTCAAGTAATGGGTTATTTAATGCATTTCGAGTTGCGACTTCTGCCCGATTATTTGAATCAGATTCTCCGAGCCCAATAATTGCTTCGCCACCTGCTTTACCATTACTGCTTAAAATGGTCCTTATATCTGCAAAATCGAGATTAACTAATCCTGGTTTTGTGATCAATTCAGTGATACCTCTAACACCGCGAATTAAAATTTCATCAGCAACTCTAAATGCCTCTCCTAGTGATAAATCCGGTGCTAATTCAATAAGTCTTTGATTAGGAATTACTATAATCGTGTCAGAAGAATTTGCTAATTTAGTTAGTCCCCACATTGCATTTTGTCTTTTTTTGTTGCCTTCAACATTAAATGGTAGAGTACAAGTTGATACAGTAAGAACCCCTAATTCTTGGGCTATCTCTGCAACTACATGTGCAGCTCCAGTTCCAGTACCTCCGCCCATTCCAGCAGTAATAAATAGTAGATCCACATCTTTAATTTGATTTTTAATTTCTTCTATACTTTCTCTTGCAGCAGCTTCTCCAGTTTGTGGGTGGTTTCCTGCTCCTAGGCCTCTTGTTAACTCTTTTCCAATCAATAGTTTATAATGGGATGTGGTATATAACAAATCTTGAGCATCAGTATTTATTGCTAGAGTTAATGCATCATCAATTCCGTATTCCATTAACCTGGTTATTGCATTATTTCCTGCACCACCAACACCAGCTATCATTATTCTTGCATGACTTCGTTTCACAATTTCTTCAAGCTCAAGATTTATCGATTGTGAAGTGCTAATTGGGTTATTTATAGTATTTTTTTTCTTGCGTTCCTCATCAATTATTGAATCTACTATTGAAAACATCATTATTCACTTTTTTTAATGTCCTGTCTTACTTTTTGTAAAGTTAGAAATAATAGTCTGAGTATTACGTGGATAATATAGTAAGATTAGGAAATTATTTTACAAAAAATTTTTAGACCAGTAATAGCCATCTAGCCAACATGCAAAATATTAATGAAAAATTAATTGAAGCTTCTAAAGCGGGAGATGTTCAAGGAGTAATTTTTGCCATAGGTGAAGGTGCAGATGTTAATTATAGCGATGAAGATGGCCACACTGCGTTAATGTATGCTGCATATCAAGGGCATGACGAAATAATAGTTATATTAATTGCTTCAAAGGCAGATTTAAATAAAATAAGTAATTCAGATTATACTGCATTGGATTATGCATGCAAAAATGGAAATATAAGTTCTGCAAAAGTTTTAATGGAAAATGGTGCATCATTTTATGATAAAGATTCGGTATTAATGTTCGCATGTGATAATGGGTCGCTTGAAATTGCAAAATTGGCAATTGAAAGTGGTGCTGATATGAATTTTAAAGGTACAAATAATATGACAAATTTAATGTATGCTGCTTGGAGAGGGTTTAAAGATATTGTAAAACTTCTTATTGAAAATGGTGCTGATGTATATGCAGAAACAATAACAGGTTTTACTGCATTAAAATTTGCATCTACTTCTAATCATCAAAATATTGTAAATTTATTAAAGAAAAATGGTGCGAAATAAAATTAATCTATTTTATAATATTATATAATTTGTTTTCGACATCAAAAAATAATTATGATAAATTAAATTTTCATTTTATTTTTAATATATTAGATTTTAAACGAAAAAGGTCTTAAATACTCAATATATTTTTATTGATAATTTATTTAGTGATATCCAAATTTTTTTTAAGAAAAACTTTTTAGTAAATTAAATTAATAATTTAATATAATCTGTTTGTGTGATAATATGGGCAGACCGTTTTTAATAGTACGAGATTTATCAGTAGAATTTGTACGAGGAGAACCCGCCATCAAACAAATCAATTTTGAAGTAAATGAGGGTGCTTCATTTGGAATATTAGGCAAATCGGGTTCAGGAAAATCTGTTTTAATGAATTGTATTCGGGGTACTAAAGACCATGCCCCACTGACAGGAAGCGTAATTTATAATGTTGCAGTCTGTCCAAATTGTAATTGGATAGAATACCCCAGTAAAGCAGGAGAAGTCTGTGATAAATGCGGAAGCACATTAGAATTTAGAGAGATTGACTACTGGAAGGAACGAAAAAATTTAACTCCAATATCTTTCTCGCTATATAACAGGATTGCTATTATGTTTCAAAGAACTTTTGGTATTTATGGAGAACTTCCCGTAATTACAAATATCCAAAAAATACTAAAAAATATAAACTATCCAGATAAACTCATTAATAAAAGAGCATTACAGCTTTTGTCAGATGTTAGACTTAGTCATAGAGCAATGCATTTAGCCCGAGATTTGTCTGGCGGTGAAAAGCAAAGAGCAGTTTTTGCAATGTGTTTAGCTAAAGACCCATTACTTTTTATAGCTGATGAACCATCTGGTACTTTAGATCCTGTTACAGCGGTTACCGTTCATGATGTCATGAAAAAATCTGTAGAAGAAAAAGGTCTAACACTATTAATTACAAGTCATTGGCCTGCTGCTGTTGCTGAACTTTCTGACCAGGCAATTTTGTTAGATATGGGTGAAATGGTTTCTATCGGTAAATCAAAAGATATAGCAGCGGAATTTATGGCAAAAATGGGTGAAATTGAAATTGAGAGAGAAGTTTGCACAAAACCATTGATTAAAATTGAAAATTGTAAGAAAACATATTATACGCACGACCGTGGACTTGTTAGAGCTGTGAACGATGTTTCATTTAATGTAAATGAGGGAGAAATATTTGGATTAGTTGGAGTTAGTGGAGCAGGAAAGACGTCACTAGTCCAGATGATGATCGGTGAGAAAAAGATCACCAAGGGAAAAATTATTGTAAAAATTGGAGACGAATGGATTGATATGAGCGTCCCCGGACCTGAGGAACGAGGGCGAGCAACAAAATATATGGAGATCCTCCACCAAGAATATTGCCTAATTTCTCATTTAACAGTGTTAGACAATTTGATAGGTGCTATAGAATCACCTATGCCTGAAGAAATGAAAACAAAAAAGGCATATGAAGCATTAAGAGCAGTTAACTTTAATAATAAAGAAATAGACAACCTAATCTATAAATTTCCAGATCAAATTAGTGAGGGAGAAAGACATAGAGTTGCAATTGCTAGAGTTTTTATAAAAGAGCCCCGAATAATAGTCTTGGACGAACCAACAGGGACTGCAGACCCATTGACACGGTTGGAAATAGTCCAAAGTATAAAAAAAGCTCGGAAAAATTTACACCAAACATATTTTATAATTTCGCATGACATAGACTTTATGACAGCTGTCTGTGACCGGTGCGCACTTATGAAACAAGGAAAAATAGTAAAAATAGGAGATCCGGACAACGTTGTAAATTCATTTAAAGATTTGGAAAAACAAGAAGATATTTATTCTCATTAAATTCTGAATTACTTAATTTTGTCGGCTTTCTTAATCATTATAGTATTTCATTTTTTATTTCAATTATATTATTATAATATAAATTTGAAAAAATTTTATATAATACTTGGTCCAATACCTTACATCCCAAAATTTGTTTTTTCCGATATTCTTTATAAAATAGAGCATATAACTTTTCAATATCTCCTTTATTGTTCCTATTAATTTGATAATTTTAATGATCTGAGGTCTTATTAAGGATTTTATGTTTATTTTTTATTGATTTATTTCTTTAATATCTTTTAATTTAATTTACTAATAAAAATAATGATAATAAAAATAAATAAAAACCAAATAGTCTATTATAATTAAAATTAAAAAAATATATTAAATTCCCGACAAAAATTCAATTAACAAAAGGGAAAAAATATGAAAATATTAGTAACAGGGCCATTTCATGCTGGAAAAAGTAGTTTCGTACGAAAAGCTACTGAAATGTTCGGAAAAGATAATCCAGCAATGTCTATTGATAAAAATGAAACTACAGTAGCGTTAGATTTAGGTGTACTTTATATTAAAGGGCTAAAAATATTCTTATTTGGGACCCCAGGCCATTTACGGTTCTATTCTGTAAGAAAAATCTTATCTTATGGCGCAGATGGTATAATTTTTCTTATAGACCCCGTTTCGGATTTGAATATTACAGATGTTAATAAAATTTGGAAAGAATTCGATGATTATCTTCCAAATATCCCAAAAGTTATTGCAATTACTAAACAAGATCTTCCTGAAGAAGAGAAGAAATCTATTAATGAACTTAAGCAATATTTTCCTTTTATGAATGACTATCCATTATTTCCTACCAGTGCTATTACTGGTGAGAATATAGAAAAATCAATTTTAACTATCATTACTTCTGTGATTGATAATATTAAGGATACGCTTAAAGTTCTTTATGAATTTCAAGATGAAGTACAGGGAATTCAAAAAGCTGCATTTAAATTAAATAAAAGTATTTATGAAACTAAAAAATATCTACGATGGTTAGAACGTAGAAATCTTGCTGAAATTGATTGGAGATTGTCTATATTTTGGCTGTGTGATGGTATCGATAAAATACTAACTCGTTAATATTTTTTATAGTTATTTCATTATATTTTTTGTTAAAAAGATGAATTTCTTATTAGTTATTAGTTAATTTTTAATAAAAATCAGTCCATAATAACAGAAATTAAATCTATTAAAAGCATTAATTTGTTGGCTAGATTTATTCCAGTTTTAGTTAAATAATTGGTGCTATAATTAACGCTTACATCAAGTGGTGGAAGGAACATTTTTGACTTTTTACCTGCTTCGACATAATCGCTTAAATTTTTCATATGCTTTTTAACACCAAAGACATCACTAAACATTTCTACAAGACAACCCGGTGATAAATTTATTGGTTCAGACCACATAGCAACCTTACTTTTTTTAGAGATATTTTCGACCATTAATTTAAATGCTTTGAGAAAATTAACAAATAAATCAAGACCTGTTTCATATGGATTCCCAACATCCCAAAAGAGCCTTAATTTTACGTTATATTTTTTTGTAAGATTCATTAAGTTTTTTAAATCTTTATCCGAGAAATTAAAGGCATTATCTATTTTCCCAAAATATTCGGTATATTTTTTTCTATAATATTGAGAAAATGAACGTACACTGAACCAGAGTAGAGATTTATCAATAATATATGTTTTTGCAAAATCTTTAATAAACTCTTTGCTTATGGGCATTCTCCAAATTTCTAAATCAGCATGAATATCAAGTTTTTCTTTCCGTATCAATTCATTAATTTTTAAAAAATATTTTTCGGTTTTTGGATAAACGCCATGTCCATAGAAGATACCCTTGACATCGCTCATTTCCATTATATTTCTAAGGTCATCTACTACACGTTCCGGGCGTCTTAAAATATAAAATTTTCTTTTTGAAATAACTTGGCTTGAATAATTACAGCCCCCGCAATTAACACAATTATACATACAGCCTCGAGCCATTTCGACAGGCCATGCCATGTGCATAACATCATAAATATAATTTAAATACGAATTCCAGTGTTCCATTAATTTTAAATTTGAAAAATTTAGTGAGTTTAATTCCCTTATTACATAAGTTATTTTATTATCGATAATTTTTCCATTTTCTCTATAAATTAAATTTGGAACCTTATCTAAGGAATTTAGATTTTTCATTAATTTAAGGATGGGCTCTTCTGCATCACCTTTAATTATTCCATCGACCCAATTATATTTTTCCATTATTTCTTTAGCATAATATGTTGCTGTAAATCCACCTAAAATAGTAAAACAAGATGGAAAATACTTTTTTATCACTCTTAAAAGCTCTAACGACCCAGCACTATGTAAAACCCAATGTAAATCGACCCCAATAACTTTTACATTAATTTTTTTCAAAAATTTGATTATGGAATAATTTGGGTCAATTATACGTTCTATTATATAATTTATAATTTTGGTAGCATATCCTTCACGGTCTAATAAATCTGCCAATCCAAATATCCCCATTGGCATTATCATATATGAACTTCTAGTTTTGATATTTTTTTTCATATACTCAAAATTTCTGGGTGGATGTATAAAGATCATATCAAAATTTTTCATTTGAGCCATAGCCTAATTTTTTTTAGATAATGTGAATTAATTTTTTGGTATTTTTTAAGTGTATTACTTTAATTTTTATAATTTTTGATGTTCCACAATTTCTTTTAAAATTCTCAAAAAAAAAATAATAATTAAAATAATACCCATCATAATTTTTTTTTATTTTCTTTAATCTATTTTTTACTATAATCGTAAAATTAAAATTAAAAAATATATAGAGATGGGAAAATATTTAAAAATTTTAATGAGTTCCATTTAATCTCAAATGTCAAAATATAAATTATTTTTTTAAGAGAAAATTTATCAATCAAATTATTCTTATATTTTTAAAATTTTGCAAGGGTTGTTTTATGAATAATCAAATAAAAAAGAAATTGATCGAGATTTGTGGCATAGAAAATGTTAATGATGGCCAAGAAGTCCTTGAGAAATATTCAAAAGATCAAAGTTTGGTTGATCCAATTAAGCCTTTGCTAGTTGTTTTTCCAGAAAATACAGATCAAGTACAAGATATTATTAAATTAGCTAATCAAAATAACATTTCAATTATTCCTATAAGTTCGCCAAATAAATATCGTTTTCATGGAGATACAGTCCCAAAATCGGATAATACAATAATAATGAATTTATCAAAAATGAACAAAATATTACGAATTGATAAAAAAAATAGAGTAATTATGGTAGAACCAGGCGTTACTTTTGGTGAATTAATAGATGTAGCAGGAAAAAATGGTTTACGATTACTAAATCCATTATTCCCAAGAAAATCAAAATCGGTATTATCAAGTGCCCTTGAACGAGAACCCCCAATTGTCCCAAGATTTCAATGGGATAGTTCAGACCCTTTACTATGTACTGAAGTAATATTTGGAACTGGAGATTACTTTAGAACTGGTATAGCTGCTGGCCCGGGCACTATTGAAGAACAAATTGAAAGTGGGCAGGCTCAAAAAAATCCAATGGGTCCAACACAATTTAGTCCCTATAGACTTATTCAAGGGGCACAAGGTTGTTTTGGTGTAGTTACATGGGCGACAATAAAGTGCGAATATTTATATGATACTGAGAAACTTATGTTTTCCCAATCGGACAATTTTGAAGATTTTTTTGATTTTATGCGTTATTTGATAAAGTATCGGACTGCAGATGAGGTATTTATTGTCAATAAAGTTAATCTCGCTGCACTGCTTGGAACGGATATTTCAAATTTAAGCAATTTAAAGGACTGGATTTTAATAACAAACTTTACTGGAATGGGACAGTTTGGAGAAGATAGGATTTCATATATATTGGCAGACATAAACGATGTAATAAATGATTATAATATAAAATTGACAGAAACATTAGGTAATATAGATAATAGTAAGATTTTTGAAATTATACATGAAACTTGCGAAGAATCATGGAGGTTAAAATATAAGGGTGGTTTTCAAGATATTTTTTATCTAACAACTCTCGATAATACAGTATTACATTATAATTTAGTAAGTAAGATGACTGATTTAGAATTAGGCGTATATATTCAACCGATTAATCAAGGGTGCGGTGTCCATTGCGAATTTGATTTGTATTATAATCCGGCAGACACTAATGAAGGAAGTATTAAGAAATCATTTCTTGAAATAAGTAAAAAATTAATGGATATTGGAGCATTTTTCAACCGTCCCTATGGTTTATGGGCTGATGAAATGTATGCAAGAGTTTCAAATGAAACGATAAGTGCATTAAGGAGAGTAAAAGAAATTTTTGACCCAAATAATATAATGAACAGGGGTGCATTATGTTTTAAGGAGGAATAAAAAATATGCCATTTGAAGATTATGAAGATACAATTAAAAAATGTTTAAGATGTTCGTTATGTAAGTGGATTCCTCAGATTCAAATAAAAAGTCAAAAATATGCCTCTATTTGTCCATCTATTGATTATTACAATTATCATACTTATTCAGGAGGAGGCAAAATTATCCTTGCTTTATCGATATATTTAAATAGACTTGAACCAAGTGAAGATCTTGCAGATATCGTATACAAATGTTCTACATGTGGTGGGTGCGCAATTTCATGTAAATATCTTAATAAGCTAGAACCTCTTGAAATAATATATGAATTACGGGAATTGTTAGTCGAAAAAGGTATAGGACCTATGCCTAAACAGAAATTATATGCAGAATATGCTATGGAAAAACATAATCCATATAACGAACCACCAGAACAAAGAATGGACTGGGTTTCAGAAGATATAAAAATAAGTAAAAATGCTAAAATTGCTTATTTCGTGGGATGTACATCATCTTATAGAAGAAAAGAAATTGCAAAGGCGACAGCAAAAATATTAAATAAAGCAGGGGTCGAATTTCAACTTTTAGGCTCAGATGAATGGTGCTGTGGAAGTCCTTTACTAAGGACAGGTATGAAAAAGGAAGCATTGGAATTAATGAACCATAATCTAGACCTAATTGAAAGTTTAGGAATTGAAGAAGTGGTATTTAGCTGCGCAGGGTGTTATTCTACATTTAAAGCACATTATCCACGTTATCGAAAATATAATTTCAAGGTGACTCACACATCAGAATTATTTAATAGATTGATTGATGAAGGTAAATTAAAATTAAAAGAGAATCTAAAAATTAAAGTAACTTATCATGATCCATGCCATTTAGGACGTGATTCTGAGCCATATCCTGAATGGAATGGTAAGATGGTCGAAGTGATGCCACTTATTTCCATTCCAGTGCCACCAAAACCCCTTAGACGAGGTACAAATGGGACATACGAACCCCCAAGAAATGTACTGAAAAAAATACCTGGAATTGACTTTGTAGAAATGGAACGAATAAAAGAATATTCATATTGCTGTGGAGCTGGAGGCGGAGTTAAAGCTCAATATCCGGATTTTGCTCTATTTGCCGCTAAAAATCGAATTGATGAAGCAGAATCCACAGGAGCAGAATCTTTAATTTCTGCTTGCCCATTTTGTGCGACCAATTTAAAAGACGCAATTGACGATTCGGGCTCAAAATTAAAATTTTATGACTTGAGCGAATTATTATTAAAAAGTTTGGAGGATAAGGAGGAATAATAATGAAAATAGATAAAAAAATCTTGAACGAGATCCAAGATATCGTAGGTAAGGAAAACGCAACTGACAATGAAGTTATCCTTGAATCATATACATATAATTGGTGTGTTGAATTTATCAATGTAATGGAAGGTAAGGACCCGATACCATTTTGGCATAAACCAATTGCCGTTGTACTGCCATCTACTACAGAAGAAGTTCAAAAATTCGTAAAATTATGCAATAAATATCACTTAAAATTTAAAGCACAAAGCACCGGACTTGGTCCATGGAATCAACCATCGGAAGATGATGTTATTGTAGTAGACTTGCGTCGAATGAATAAAATTGTCAAAATAGACCCTAAAAATATGTATTGTGTCGTAGAACCATATGTTACTGGTGCACAATTACAAGCCGAACTATTAAAATATGGATTAAATTGCCATATGCCAGGCGCAGGACCACAAGTATCGCCATTAGCAAGTTCCACTTCAATGTGTGGGCCGGGTTTTACTTCATCATCAACAGGTTTTAGTGGACGTAATGTTCTAGGAACTGAATGGGTACTCCCTACTGGAGAGATTCTAAGATTAGGTTCATTATCATTAAAAGAAAATTCAGATTGGTTTCATGGTGATGGCCCGGGACCAAGCTTACGTGGAATTATGAGAGGATTTATCGGTACCAAATCTGGATTGGGAATATTTACTAGAGTTGCAATTAAGTTATTTCCATTTCCTTGTAATATAAAACAATTAGAAATAAAAAATATAATACCAAACTATGATTTCGATATACCAAATTATATGCAATTCCATTTAATTTCTTGTAAAAATTATGAAACTCTTGAACTTGCTTTTGACCGTATCGAAAAAGAGGGGATTACATTTATGTGTTTTCATACCTCCACTTATGGGCTTCATACAATTTTTTCAAATACTCAAGAAGAGTTAATGAACAGGGCAGTGGCGAGTCCGAGAATTAAAAATCCATTAGTAGTACTCATAACGGCAAATACTAAACGAGAATTTGAATATAAGGAAAAAGTACTAAAAACAGCAATTGAAGAATTAAAAGTTAAAGATGTAGTAGCTACCGGAAAATATATTCCACCAAATATTGCCTATGCTGAAGCCTTAAGAAGTGCATTAGGAATGCATGGATTTTTGGCAACTGGTGCTTTCCAATCAACTCATGGTTCTATGGATACCTCAAGATTGTGTAGAGTATTAATGGAACGAAATCTACCCTTAAAAAAAGAATATATAGATAAAGGGCTCATTGGGAACGATGAAGGAAAAGGTAATTGGTCAACAAGTTATGAACATGGACACTTTTATCATATAGAAACCCCTACAATGTATGACCAGACAAAAGTTGAAAGTGTTGAGGGATTTGTTGAATATTTGGACAGGTGTAATAAATTAGACTTAGTAGAACATTTAGGAATACCATTTTTTATCGAAGGCGACAAAATGCACGATTGGTATGGACCACAATGCTCTAATTATCATATCTGGCTAAGGAAAATAAAAACAAAATTTGACCCTAATTTTGTAGCTGATAGTGGATTTTATATTTCACCAGAAAAAGAGGAAAATAAAACAACTTGATCATTTCATTATTCCATAAAATAATACATGGTCCAGACTAAACGGTTCTAAATTTATTTCTTCCTTAACTTCAAAATCATTTATTTCTAAAATCTTTTTTTCTTCTTCAAAAACTAAAGATGGCTTTTTAGTAACATCAATACTTTGGGATTTAACACATAATAGAAACCATCCTTTTGGTTTTAAAAACATTAATGCATTATCAATTAATATTTTAGCTTGCTGAGGTTGAGCAACGTCCATATAAATACCATCGACTTCTTCAATAAGCATCCTATACGATTCCGGTATTCTAGCATCAGCTAAAATAGGGATTAAATTTTTTCTTTCTTCACATAATGCAACGAAATCTCTCATAGAACGCTCAGCAAAATCAACACCATAAATTCTACCTGAATTACCAATAATATCAGAGATATGACTTGCAGTAGTCCCGGACGATACACCTAAATATAAGACAACAGAGCCAGTTTTAATAGGTAATTTGGATAGTCCTTTATAAATTGCTGCAGCTAATTTACTTCTATTTATTGCCCAATTTCTATATTCAAGATCATCACTTTTAATTAAATTTTCACCATAAACAGATTTTCCGGGTATTAAGTTTATTGTAGCTAACTTTTTCAATTCATTTTGATAATAAACAAAGACTCCTTCAATATCTTTAATTTTCTTAAACTTCATCTTAATCACTCAAGATTTTTTAGATTTATTTCCTCTTCTTCTTTTTGATTTCTTTCGATCTCTTTTTGATTTACTTTTTTTAGGTTTCTTTTTAGG
>SUPR01000074.1 GCA_005191425.1 Candidatus Helarchaeota ASGARD archaeon Hel_GB_B | reverse complement strand
GATGTATGTTGGGGCGATAATATTACCTTATTATTCAGCTTCAATAATTCTGAAGCAGAAGGAGAACCTGGTATTGCAGGTGCCGATGTCAATATAACAGTATCTACTACCACATTATTAAATGGCTGGTCAAGTGAATATATCAAGCAAAATGGCAATTTTACTTATTATGAAGTATTTGGTTTAGGTGATGGTGTATGGAACTTTACAATGAACACTACAATTCTCCCAATCCTACCATATCAAGAAATCACGCTGAAAATCCATATAAGTGGAAAGGCTATTTTCACGATTTCATCATATTTGAACAAATATGTCACAGTAATAAATATCCCAACAGAATCTACAAGGGGACAATATGATAGGGTGACTTATGCGGAAGAAGCAAGTAGTTTTAATATTACGGTTCGAGTTGAAGATACGGCACATAATGAATGGTTAGAAAATAATTCACATGCAACAGGAGGGAGCACTGGGCAATATAACAATATAAGATTTGCGATAAGTATGCCTACATATAATATTACATATTATGGACACATCTGGCAATGGGGTAATATCACTGTAGATACATCACAACAATCACTGGGATATTATAGATTTACCTTTGGATTTAATAGAAGTGAAGTCGATGAATTGGACAATTTCCAGATTATTTTTGAAGTATTTGGAGATCATATTAAAAACAGTAGTGTAAGTTTCTTGATAGACTTATTGATAAAGACGCACCCAACAAATATTACTGCAAATTATACAGTAGCATCATCAATAGTATCTGGCACTTTATATCATTTTCCAAGTATAGAGCCAGAATATTATTGGGGACAAATCGTTGATGTGTGGTTCTATTGGTGGGATTTGAAAAGTTCAGCTGCTAATCCAGGAATAATTACTGGTGTATCAAAGACAACTGACCTACAAGTAAGATTATATGAAGAGGGAAATACAAATTATTCTACTTGGTTCAGTACAGCATATTGGGAACTTAATAATACCTATTTAGAAACTACTCCTGATAATGATAGTTTAATTGGTCTATTTAGAATTAGAATTGATACATCTCAAATTTACAGACAATTTACAGGTAAGTTCAGACTTCATATACATATAAATGCAACAGAATATAACAGGATATACCTAACATCTGAACTGAATGTTTCATTCTATATTAGACCTGTAAGAGTTAATTTAACAATGGTAGATGACTACATAGTGCCTACTCCATGGGGTGATCAGTGTATTTTTACTGTCAATTATACTGACTATGATAGAGGTGGTATTGGAATTATTGCTCTCCTTAGCAATATTTATAGGAATATAATTGGAGTAAATCAGAGCAACCAACCCCAAATTAATATATTTCCAAGTGGCGATATTGGAATTTATCAAGTACGTATAGACACAAGCCTCTTAGACATTGGAAATCATACGCTAAACTTAACTTTTATTAAATTGAACTATGAAACAATTTCAGTGAACTTTACATTCCAAGTCAGACTAATAAAAACAAGTATAGTTTTTTATGACTGGGAGAGTTCAGATGGTGATGATATTTACAACATATCCGAAAATTCAATGGCAATGAGGTACCGACATTCTGGGTTAATTAAATTTTATTATCAAGATAATGAAACTTATAGTAATTATGATTATACTCATTCAAATTTAGGTAATCTAAGACTTGCAAGTTATACCTTATTAAATTGGCCGGGTATTTTCAATCTATCTGGCGATGTAAGTCGAGGACGATATGCTATAAATATAACCTGCTTAAAGGCGGTAAATGTAGGTATTTATCACCTTCAATTAGTATCGAATTTAACGCATTATGAAACAGCATTCCTAAACATTTCTGTAGAAATTTTACCTGCGAAAACGAATATAATAGCACCAATTAGAGCGTCATTTAATATCTATCAATTTTTCTCAGTTCAGATCCAAATTAGAATAATCAATGAATTTGGAGAGTCCCTTGATGGCGTAATCAATTATTATTTGAACAGCTCAACTGGCGAACACTTTAAGATTGGGAGCGCAAATGTAGTTGGTGGAGTTGCTACGATTACTTTAGATTCAAGTCAATTGAAAGTGAACCAATTATATTATCTTGTGATAGAATTTGTGCCTTCAAGCAGTAATTATGCTACTACTAATAACTACAATTATCAATCTACAATGTCGATTAAACCAATTTGGGAGCATCCATTATTTATTGCAGCAATGGTCGCAATTGCTGGTGTTGCAACTGTAGTCGTCTATAGAAGAGTAAAATGGTGGCTCAAACCATATCAAATAAAAGAAATAATAAAAGGTACAAAATTAATTAAAAAAGGCAAAGGTGAAGCTGTTGTTCCTGTAGTGAAGAATAGGGAGGAATTATTCAGAGAAATTTTCGAGTCTAATTGGGCAGCCCTAGGTATTGTACCACCTAAATTAGTAGAGCCAGAAATTGTGGCATTTGCAAGTGAATTAAGTGCGATTCTCAGGACAAGAATTACCACTCCTGAAGCTGAATCTCTTATTACTAGACTAAAAGGACTAAATGAACTGGAAGGTGAACAAGTATTGGCAGAAATGAACGTACCACCAGAAGCTTCCAAACGATTATTGACTATAATTGGTGTAATCAAAAAAGAAAAAGTAGAAATTCTGGAATTTGCTAAAGCTCTTGGAGAGATAAAAGGAAGCGAAATTGATTATAACCAAGCTGAAGAAGTCCTAAACAATATCAGACAAATGACACCTAAAGACGCCGATTTATATCTTGAGGCAATGGTAATCCCCGTAGATGACCGAATCCGATTACTACAATTAGCGGGTATCCCAATACCTAAAACCCTCAGACCTTCTGCTAAGACCCAACCACCCTCTGAAGAAATACCTCCTAAACCTAAGAAACCTAAAAAAGCTAAAATTGAAAAAGAGAAAAAATTGTCCATAGAACAAATAAAAGAAGAACTTGACAAAATACCTGGACTCTCTGAGGAAGAGAAACAAGATTTAATAAATGACCTGAAGAATCTATCATTAAAAGAACAGAAAGATATATTAAAATCTCTTAAATAAAATATTTTAAATTTTATTTTCGTTTTTAATTTTTTTTAATCAAATCTTTAAAAAAATTAAACAAAAAAGAAAAAGGATTTATGATACCTGTTTTTAGTGGCGAATCAACGACCGACTATTACTATTACTCTAAATTGTTTTTTTTTAACTATTTTTTAATTTTTGATTTTTGAGTGAATTTCTTTTAAATTTAATTTCGTGATAAAGATTGTTTATAATTAAAATTATCATAATAAAATATTAAGCAAGACTTTTTGGACATAATTTTAACGTAGGATCACCGTAATAATTAAAGGTAGCCCATAAAATATCTGAATATTTGGACTTTAACTCAATTTTTACCTCTTTAATAGCATCACCTACGGTTAAACGGTCTATTAATAATTTCTCATAGAATTTCATTGCAAATTCAGCAGCTAAATCGTCAGTAATTTCCCACAATGGCCCTATAAATCCAATAGCTCCAGACCCAAGAAATGACCTTGCAACCCCTCCTACTCCTTTTATTTTATTGACCTTTGTAATAGATGCTGATTCACAAGCGTTTGCAAAAATTAATGGGAAACCCTTTATTTTCATATTCCTTATTTCATGTGCCGTCAAAATTCCGTCCTCTAAAAGGATCCCCGAATTATCTGGATTCTTTTCATCAAACATACCATGACCTGCAAAATGAATAATTTCTATTGGTGTTGATTTTATCAGGTCTAATATTAACTTTTTAGTGGCATTTTTGTCTTTAAGTGTTTTAAAATTGATGTCGTAATTTTTAATAATTTTTTCAATGTATTCTCTATCTTTTAATTCCAAATCTTTATTAGGATTAGACTCGACCATCATGAAATCAAATTCTGAGGTGCCAAAGCAAATTGGAGGTGCACTAAAATCTTTATTTTCGTCAAGTATTCTTTTTCCTATGCAATATTTTAAGCAAATAAAATCTTCACCATCGTGAGCAAGTTCAAAAGGTACAAATAAATCGCCCGTTTCAAAAATTAAGTATTTTGGGTCTATTTTTTTAATGGCTTCGCGCATTGGTCCGGGAATTAATTGATAAACGAGTTTTCCAAGTTTTTTTATTATATTCATGGCTTTTTTTGGGTTTTTAAAGTCCAACGCCATATCTCTCATTAATTCGTTTAAATTTTTGATATATTTCTTTTTAATTTCCATAGTCCCGAACGATGCCCTTGGGTCTATAATAGTGCCTCCATGTTTTGTAAAAAGACTAAAAATAAATTTATTTTCGTAACGGATAATTCTTAGAGTTGCATCAATTTCCACATTTTCAAACATGGTGATATTAAATGATTTTTCAATTTTATTAATAGAATTGGTTTCTTTTTTAACTATTACTTCCAGAATTGCTCTATTAATCATTTTTCCTTCTTGATAAAACTCTACGAATATATATTTTTTACCAACTTCTTTAGGGGTTATTTTAAATTCAAGTATTTCGGAATCTCGGTCCAATGGGATGACTAATTTTTTTCGAGGCTCTGGGATCTCAAAATCTGGTGCCATTATAAATATTTCGATTTCTGGTAATTTTTTCTCTTCCTCTGGAACTGTAATAGACATCTGCACTTTTACTCCCAATACTGATTTTGCTTCCTTTTTTATTGATACCATAATTTTGGTCTCTTTATTTAGTTCCATCTCATTATCTGCAATTATATCACCATATCGTTCGATAGTTTTTGGTCTCCTTTTTTCACCTTCTGTTTTATCTGATTTTTTTGGTTGTCCTTTAGCGCCCTCTATTTGAGGCGATTGAGGCATTGGTATGCCACCAGCACTTGGTAATTCATATTCAAATCCAAGCTCTTCTTTAATATCACCAATTTCTTTTCTTAATTTCTTCTTTCTCTCTTCTAAATCATCTGGTGGCTCTGCTCCTGACGACATTTCCATTAAAATTTCCTTTTTTAATATATCTATATCATTTTCATAGTCTTCTACGATATCGACTTGATTTTCAATTTCACTAAATATTTTAGCATCAATTTCTTCTTCTGAAGATTTTTCAGTCGACTCTTTTAGTGCATAATTGATTTTATTAAAATAATCAACGTTTACATTATTTATCATTTCACTAACAAATAGCGACTTAATTTCTTCTAAATTCTTTTCTAAATTACTAATTAACCCTTGGTACTTAAATATTTTCTTCCTATAAAGAATTATTTGCAATAATACTTTCCTAATCATTTGTTCTTTGTCTGATTTATAAAGATCTTTTACTCTATTCTTTAATATTATAATTTTCTCTTCATAATTTCTTATTTTAAGCTTAAGTTTCCTAATAATTTTCTCTATTTCCGTCTTCAAATATTCTAAATTTTCCCTATTTTTGTTGAATTTTATAGCCATCCGATTTCACCAATATTATGTTTTTCTATCGATTTTTTTAATTACAAATTAGAAAAAATATTCTAATTTAGGATTTAAAGATAACATGCATTCAATTAAAATTTTTCAAATTAATTTAATTAGTAAATATAATTTAATAATTAAAAAAATAATTAAAAAACCTTTCAATTTTTGTTATTTCGCTCTCAAAATTTATTATGACTTTTTTAACTCAACATTTTTAATTGAATCTGTAATTCTACTAATAACAAATTTAACTTTATAATTTGCTACACGCTCGAATTTTCATCACAAATTATATACATTTAATTTTTTTTCAATAATTATTGTTATTTTACTAATTTAAATCCAATCGACTAAACAAATTTTGTAATTTATGTTTTTTCTGCCGGTTAATTATAGTTAAATTCGTATTTTTGTTAAATTTAAAAAGTTTCTATCGTCCCGTTTGTAAATTAATGTTTAACTACGACAATCTCGTCCATTCACTATAAAAAATACTTTTAAAACGAAGATATTCTGAAAATAATATAAAATTGGGAAGATTCTCCAATAAGTAAGTAAAAAAGCTTTTGTAACATTAAAAAACATCTATTTTTTATTAAAATAATAAAAAATTACTTAAATAAGCAACAAAATTTGAATTATATTTTATTTTTATGTCTGGATAAATTAACAGTTTTTATCTAGTTTTTGATAAGGTACATTTGTATTATTTTTTTAAAGTAGTTAATTAAAATAAAAATGATGAATTATAAAAAATAAATTTCGAATCAATAAAATCCAAAAATAAGACATATAAATGAAATAGAATAACAAATAATATATATTTAATATTTTAGAAATAATTTATTAAATATATGTAATGATTAAATGTGTCGGTGAAATGAATGGTTCACGGTTTAATAATATTTAGATTTGATGATAAAGCGGGAATGAAAAGATTATCTGCATATCCAGAAGATATAGATATAGATGACAAAGCCACGATGCAGATATATACAACGCACGCATTTGAAGGTGAGAAAGGGTTTCTTACAATAACTATTGGTGATTTAAATATCGCGAGTTATTTTACGGGGTTAGAAACGAACTATTATATGTGTTTATTATTAAGTATAGATGAAGAGCCGGAAGCATATGAAGATGTTTTAACAGATTCAGTTCGAATTATAATGAACAATCTAGAATACAGACGATATGTAGAAATGTTGCCGGAAATTTTCAAAAACATAGTTAATTATCCAAAAATGGACCGAGACCAACATTTAGCGCTTACATTTTTAGACCCCATTAAAAAGATGATAATTGACAGACTGATCGAAGATGGTTCCGCCACGAAAAGTGAGCTTTTAACTTGGTTAAAAGACAGACTTGCAAGAGAGAATATAGATATAGATGGAATATTACATTCTATGATCAAGATGGGACTAATAGTAGAATCGACATTAAAAGAGATGCCAAGTTCTGTTGTATTTTTAGTTGGAGATATATTTGTCACGAGAGTCCCACCAATAAATATAGTAAAAAAAGCTAAATTAAATCAATTTGGTGGTAATTTAGACAATGATTATTTAACTGATGTAAAGGCATTTTTTGAAGGGTATTCACCAACACCTGAGGACCAAGAAACAATTTTAAACATAATAATTGATATGGACGCTTATAAAATAATCAAAAAATTAAGAGAAAATTATCTAACAATGGACGATATGGCATTAATGAGGTCTGAAACTGAAAATTTAGACAATACACTAAAATTATTATGGGATAATCGAGTTATTAATGTTTTAAGAAATAAAAAAGGACAAGAATTATATTTTCTAAGGACTGATATTGCTATAAAGTTAGTATTCCCAGAATATTTGATTAATCTAATATTAGAAAGTTATAATGACGGGACAAAAGCAGATCCAATATTAATTGAGCATTTGAACATACTTCGAGATACATTTAATATGTCATATCGATAAAGAATCACAAACAATTTCCATTTTTATTTATAATTATAAATAATTACAAGTTAATATTATTCATTTCCATTTTAATGGAAGTTTTTAATAGAAAAGAAATTTTGTATCAAAGGTAATATTCTATTTTGATAGATTAGAAGTATTAATCAAAGGAATAATTAAATAGACTAATCAAACAGTCTTAGAATAATTAAATATTTTGAAAAAAATTAGAATAATGAGTGAGTCTTAAATGAAGAAATTCAAATTATTCTCAATAATATTTTCAATTTTTATCCTATTTGGAATTATTGGTTTAATATATATTAATGATTATCCATTAATTAATTATAATTCATCAAAATCACCAATGTCTACAGATGCTATATCGAATTACAGTAATTATGGCAAATCGCTTAATTTTACAGAATATGGGAGCACAAGTAACTCAACTGGGACATTAAGTTTATCATCGAAAAATAATGGGACCTCTTCGCTTCAGATCCCTGCCAATTGGGAAGCAGAAAAATTAACGACAAAAGTATATAATTTGATGGAAAATAAATGTTGGTTAACGAATTATAATTGGACCGATAGGACCGCTAACAGAAATGAGAATATACATTATCATGGATGGGGTTCAATAGACTTTTTAGGCAATGGTACTCAATATCCAACTGAAACTCGGAATTATCCTATTGGGTGGACTGATGAATTTAGAATGCATATGAATAGTGGTCTCAGTGGGACTGCATATATGGAGATAAAGACAAATTTGACTGATTTTGATGTTTCCAGACCGAATCCTGAATTAGAAACTGAGATTTATGTTGATAATAATTATACTACTGGAAATAATTATAATTATGTATATGAAGGTACCGCGAGTCGGTGGGTACATCCTATTAATTTAGACAGAGGAGAAATTGTAAGTGCCCAATTATATTTTGATTATTATAAATATGTCGATGGGACATACACATCAAAAGAGAGTGTAGCAGTAGTAGCTTATATTGACGATACACCGGTAAAAACAATAAGTTTTTTTAATATTCCTGATAATACTTGGCAATCTGCTGTCGTATATATAAATCCAAGTACATTTGGAGATATACCTAAGAAAGTTAATTTTAAAATTGGAATTGAATTTATATCTCCACAATCAGGTACAAATTTTGCGCCAAAACATAAGGCATATTTTGATAAAGTGTATCTTTTTATTACGACAATTCCAAAGCCAAGTCAGGTAGAAGCTAGTATGATAATGGGGGATCAAATTAATCTAAACGATAATTTTGAAAGTGATACTGCAGGAAATCCAGCAAATGGATGGGCTGTCCAAAGTGGTACTTGGTTAGTCCAACAGTTTGGAGGAAATAAATTTTATAGGAGTATACATTCTGGTTTAAGAGTAAATACGATAGCGAATGGTGTGACTATTACGAATGCAGTAATTAAGGCAAGAATGAGAGCTGAAGATTCTAATGCTTTAGCTGAATTAATGATTAGAGGAACAAGTGTTTCAGATACTTATTTTGTCCGAATTGATGCTAGGTCAAACCCCAACTATAATGGTATTCATTTATTAAGGATAGAAGGGGGACTTGACGCTAAGCAATGGAATCCTGGTGATTCTATCCACAAGACTGTACCTCAGACCACTATAGTTCCCAACAGATGGTATGATATTGAGGTTATCGTGATTGATAACCATTTTCGAGTTTATTTAAATGGTACTCTTTATATTAATATTATTGATACTGATCCCACTAGATATTCAAGTGGGATTTTCGGCCTTTCTGCCGAATATAATGGAGTAAGTAATTCAAGTTTTGACGATATAGTAATATATCCGGTTTATAAAATTCAAGATGACCCAACAAATTGGGGTATAGGATCCTACACAATTACACCTTCAAATTATTGGGTTGCTGGAAATCAACCTAGAATTTTAAATACTACAATTTTTGTAAATTCAACTCCATTTTATAATAATTTAGACCAAAAACCTGTATCATTAAAAGTTGAAAATACTATTGAGTGTTTTTCAAAAAGAAATACTTATCATACTTATGGTACAACCGAATTAGGTACCCATTTTTATACAGACCATTTAGGAAATCCAGTTTGGAATTTTTATTGTTTTGCAACTCCACCTGACCTTCCCAGCCCACAGACTGATATTCAAGGCTATAAATTTAATATTACAATTCCTAAAGACTGGCAATTAAAATCTGTCTTTAACCCCGATTCACCGCCCTCAAATATAACTGATGATGTATTAGGAGGTAATTTAAATGATGGTTATATAGAAGTACCTACAAGTGTTGCAGAGTATGGTTATTTTAACTTTACATGTGTATCTCCAAATTATATTACAAGTGTCCAAACATTAAATAATTTAAATAATCCGCAGACAAATTATTACATTAATCAATATGTCCGGGTTAAAGCAGATTTATTAAATTCCGTTGATAGGACTGCAAATTTATCAATATATGACCAATCTGGAGATTTATGGTATACTGAAGAGCGGAGTGTGGTAAGCGGTTCAGTGACTTTTTCGGATATTTATTTGTCTACAACAAACGCGACAAATGGTAATTATTTAGTTGTAGTCCATTGGGATAATAGTACAACTGGGATAAAAGCATTAGAAGCAGGTGAATTACGTACAAATTTTACAATTACTCATAGGACAACATTGACAAGGCAATCTCCAACAAGTGGCGAATTAACGGTATTTGCAGGAAATATTGCAATATTAAAAGTAAAATATACAGATAGTGATTTGGGGACTGGGATAAATGGTGCAAATGTTACTTATTCTCTTAAAAGTTGGGTTAATGGAAATGATTTGAATGGTTCAATGGTCGATTATGGTGGTGGTATTTATTCTTTAGATATTGATACAAGTGGGAAATTAGGGATTTATTATTTAGATGTTTGGGCTCAAGGTGATTATTATGACTCAAAAAATCAAAATGATATGTTTAAGTTAATTATAATAGATGATACTACATTAACTTATGAAGCTATTTCTTCTATTCCATGGGGTGTAAATACTTCTTTAATTATCACATTTAAAAACTCAACTGGTGGAGGGCTTAGTGGAGCAGAAATTTCGTGTAATACTTCATCATATACTGTAACAGACGCCGGAAATGGGGTATACAATATTGAATTAGGTACTTCTAATTGGGATATTGGAAGTTATACGATCAACATAACAGCCGAAAAATTGTATTATATCAATCGTTCTATTCTTGTACCAATAGCGATCAGACCTATAAAAACTATTTTTATTGCTGAAACTCCTATTCCCGTTCCATGGGAACAAAATATAACATTTACTGTCCATTATTCCGTAGAAGATAATTCTAGTTCTTTAGATGGTCAACCTATTAATTCAATTTATGATTTGACTTTTAATGAGTCTTCAGGAAGAAAATATCAATATAATAATCTTGGAAACGGTGAATATACAATTGAAGTAAACTTAACAGGACTTTCTAGTGGTCAATATGTAGCAAATTTAACTATTTACAAGTCAAAATATTATAACCAATCAATCTTGGTACCATTTGAAATTAGGTTCCATAAAACTTCATTAACTGCTGATGTCCCGGACCCAACTCCTTGGGGAGAAAACACGACATTAACCGTCTATTATAGAGATTTAGATTTAAATTGCTATATAGGTGGAGGATCTCCGGTAATAAAGATCGATGGAGTAAGCAGACCTGCAAATGAAATTTCACCTGGAGTATTCACGGTATCTGCTATTACTTATAATTGGTCAATTGGTTCTAGGTCTGTAAATATTTCTATAGCCCAACCTGGTTATGAAACTACTTTTACGAGCACAATCATTACTATACGTAAACATTTAACATCATTTACAAGTCAGACTCCTGAAGTAACTCCATTTTTAAATAATGTTTCAATTTATGTAGATTATATTGATCTAGATAATACGACCAATCAAGGAATAACAAATTCTTCAAATAATGTCCGTATACATTGTTTTATTTTTAGTCCAGCAATACCTACTCAGCCTATTTATATAATTTCAGAACCCGGAACTCCTGGTAGATATCTAATAGAATTTAATAGCTCAGTTTTACCAAGTCTTTCTACATATTCAATTCAAATAAATGTAAGTTGGATATATCAAGGTCGATTCCAAAATCAGAGTATTACTACTCAGTTTGTTATACGGGAACGAAGAACTCAAATCTTATATGATACTCCTGAAGCTGTTCCTTATTCTGATAATTTATCCATAAGCCTCTATTATGAAGATATAGATATTTCCTCCACGCCTTTTATAAATAATAATTCAGGTAATTTACATGTTTCGTGCCAGATTATTTCTCTAGCAATGATACCTGAATTTTGGGTAGAGAATCTTTCAAATAAATATATTTTAATAATAAATACGAGTTCAATTCCATCTTATGGAATATATTCAGTAGTAATAAATTTTTCATGGGCAAATATCGAGCCTCATTATCAAAATAAGTCTATTACAATTACGATTACTATACAGCAAATTACAACATTATTAAGTTATGACCCACCTGGAATGGTAGCTTGGAGTAGTACTGAAAATGCTACTTTTACAATAACTTATTATGATTTAGACCATAGTAGAGGAATAACTGGGGCTACTATTAACCTAACATTAATTAGTCCTTCTGTAAGCTCCTTTACATATCATAATAATTGGAGTTACACCGATTTAGGTGATGGTAGTTATTTAATTGAAATTGTTATGGACTATATGTATGAACTGACCTATAATTTTAGAATTGATGTAAATAAATCAAATTATGTCCCAGATACTTTATCGAATGTGAACCTTACTATTAGGGGGACTTATACTATCTTGTCATCTCCTGAATCTCCAAGTGCAACTATTCCTATTGGTGTATATAACATTTCGCTATATTATATAGACCGGGAAAGGGGAATTAATGTAGGAAATGATTCTGCTCCTTATTTGAATATTACTATTTTTACTTACGACTCAAATAAGACTCTTATTAACAATCTTGAACTGTTGCAAATAGGACCCGATTCAAATCCAACCTGGAAAATAAGGATAAATACTACTAATTTTAATATGGATTTGACCTATAACTTAACTATTTGGGCGAATAGAACGCATTATGAATTTCAATCTATAAATATTTCGATTAAATTAATACCTAGAGAATCTGCATTAATAGTAACAAATCCCGCACAACAAGTCTGGGGTGAGGAAACAAGTTTTAAAATAACTTATACTGATCAAGAAGGAAATTATATTTCAGATGTAGACATTAATATAAATTGGACTCGAAATTCTACAAATTATTATTATTTTATTGATAATTTAGATGGGACATATGATGTGTTTATAAATACAAGTGCAAAAACAATTGGTACTTATATATTAGAAGTAAATATTACAGCCCCTGGTTTTTCAGATAGAACAAATTATGTAACTCTCTCAGTTAGAGCAGTTGACTCCCAATTATTGTATTCTCCTCCAAGTACTACACCATATAATGACAATGTATCTTTCTGGGTAAAATATATTGATTCGTACCATGGAGTTTCTATAAATGGGTCAAATATTGAATTTGATTGTAATTTATCTTCAAGTTATTGGGATTGGCATTTTGACCCCGTTGAATTAGGGAAGATGTGGATTGAAGTTGATACTTCTGTTTGGAATAGTTATGGATCATTTCCTATCAAGATTACAGTTAATTGGACTGGAGAGCCCTATTATTCAAATCAATCTACAATTGTTAATATAAAAACAAGGTCAAGGGCTACCGAGTTAATTGGTTATCCACCTGATTCTGTTGTTTTTGGGCTTAATAGTACAATCAAAATTTTATATCGAGATTTAGATAATAATAGTTTAGGAATTTCAAATTCCACGAATTCTTGGGGCTCTAATGTTAAAATAAATGTTTATTTATACAATTCCACCTATATTTGGTTTGGCCCCCTCGCAAAAACTTGTTGGATAAATGAGGTTGGGTCTGGTTATTATAATATTATTATCAATACAACCAAAATTGGTGATATTGGTACTTTTAGGTTTTTAATTTATGTAAATTGGTCTGGAAAGCCGTATTACAATAATAAATCAACGGTGATCGAGATTGTTGTTAATACACGTGATACGGAAATTACCTATATACCAGCAGAAACAGTCGGATTTGGTTTAAATGCAACTTTAAATATCTCATATATTGATATTCAAGGAAATAAAAATATTAATAATCAATCTTATAACGTACAAATTGAAATTTATGACCTGAATAATACTCTCTGGAGTTCAAATGGGTATGCTTGGATAATTGAAATAACTAATGGATATATGATTAAATTTAATACCTCAAAATTAGCTAATATTGGGAATTACATTTTCACGATTTATGCCAATTATACTGGAATCCCCTATTATGCACCAGCATCAATAAATGTTACAATTAGGGTCAGGGCTCGAAATACTGAATTGACATATGAAAGTCCTCCTATCACAATTTATGGAGAAAAAGTAAACATTTCTGTTTATTATAAAGATCTTGATACTAATTTAGGAATAGATAACAGTACATTGAATATTATATTTTATTTACCTTCAATTAATATCTATCGCGTATTAAATATGCAGACTATCGAACCTGGTAGATACTATATTGAAGTAGATACAAATGATAATATACTTAAATTAGGGATTAATTCAATTCAAATTTCAGTATATTCAAAAGGTGCTCCATTTTATGTAAATAGGACTATAAATATTTCTTTATCAGTTAGAAAAATCGAGACTACTCTAAATGTTGGCGATTATCCAAAAATGGTACCTTGGAACTCCAATCTAACAATTATTTTTACCTATAACGATTCAGACCATAATGATATTGGTATATTAATTTCCCAAAATAATATCTCATGTGGTTGGGCTTACGGATATACTATAACAATTATTAGTACTGGTAAATTCAAAATAACCTTTAATACAAGTGTGCAAGAACAAAGTTGGACTACTTGGGTTTTTGTTAATAAAACATATTATAGAGAAAAGAATGTCTCAATTACATTTACTATTAGAAAAGTTTATACTGATTATTATACAAATACTTCATTTGTTTCTAATTGGGCTTATGGATATAGTTTTACATCGGAAATTGAGTATAGAGACTCTGACAATAATGTGGCTATTCAAGGAAATATCCAAATAACTGGTGATGCTCCTTGGGTTTCTGGGAATTATAGTGTTAGATATGATACAAATGCAAGCAAATGGTATGTTACATTCGATACTGCATTTACCGAAGAGAATGTAATCTATAGAATTAATGTGACTTTATACCAAGATCATTACATGAACCAAAGTTTTCAAATAATGGTAACTATTCAATATCCCCCTTCTGCTTTATTAATTATAGATACAGATCCTGGGACTATTGTTCCTTTTGGAGATGAATTAATTATTACAGTAACTCATAATGATACCGAGCAATACAAATACATCAATGGGTCTACTATCTGGTTGGAACCCCAATCTATTTGGCCTGCCTCAAATTATACTGTGACGGAAATTGGATTTGGGGTCTATGAAATTCGAATAAATACTACTTGGGAATATAGACCCGAAGGGTCTTATAGGTTAACTATAAAGGCACACGCTGAACATTATGAAAATACAAGTACTGCTACTACTATTACAATCAGAAAGATAGCTACTGACCTTACAATTTTATCTGCTCCAAGCTTTGTTAATTTTGGATTAAATGCTTCAATTTCAATCCAATTAAATGACACCGACCATAATGTAGGCTTAAATAATAGCATTTTCAATGTATACTGGAAAGATTCAAGTAATACCCTGCATGAATGGAGTGGACCTGATGTTAATGGGTCATATTCCGTTATTAAAAATAGTTCTACTGGATTATATACACTTTTGATAAATACTTCGACAGATTTAGGACTAGGGTCGTTCCAACTATACATAAATGCATCTCTAGACAGTTCATGGGGTAATTGGCAGAAACACTATGAAATGGCATCTACTTTATATATTTTACAAATAACAACAAGGAGTACATCGTTAACAGCAATTAATACTCCTGAAGGAGATATTCCGTGGGGTGATACCTTTAATATTACCGTGGCTTATAATGATACTGTTAAATTAATTGGAATTTCGACCAGTAATGTTTCTGTTTCTGGATGGGGTAATAATTATATTTGGCAAGAGATTAGTTTAGGTGTTTATGAAATAAAAATTAACTCGACTACTATTTTACCAACACAATTTAATACCCTTCTACCGGTCTATATTCATCTTAATAAAACATTTTATGATCCTCAAACAATTATAGTTTATGTAGTAATCCGTAAAATTCGGACATTTTTTGGTTACAATCCTCCAAGTGTAACTCCATATAATAATTCATTAGTCGTCCAAACTCAATATAAAGATATAGATCACAACCAGTATATCCTAAACAATTCCGGAAAAGTATTTGTAATTTGTAATATTTCAAATTATGGTGCTTCTTATACTATTAATAATGAAACAAACGGGCGATATTTTATAAATATTGATACATCAACATTGCCTGGACCCGGAATTTATGCAATAATGATAAATATATCTTGGAGTGGTAGCCCCTATTACCAAAATAAAACAATTGAACTAACAATTAATGTCCGTAATATTACTACTTTATTAGTTATTAACCCTGTTAATCCTGTTCCATGGAACACAAATTTAACAATTACTATTAATTATGTAATTAGTGATTTTGAGTCAATTCATGATAATGACCCAATAGAAAATGCATACATCACTATATCAAGCCTTTATACGCCATTTACTGTCTATGAAGATGGGAACGGTGTATATAGGATTGAAATAAATGCATCATCTCTTCAAAATGTAGGAACCCATAGTTTATGGATTTTTGCAAAAAAGAGCACTTTAGAATGTGCAAATGAAACTTTTAGTTTTCAAGTTAGGCCTCGGTCAACTGATATAGATTATAATCCACCTGAAGTAACTCCATTCGAATTTTATGCAAATATTACTATTCAATATAGAGATTTAGATAGAAATAATATTGGAATTTCAAATAATTCAGGTAATATTCGTATTTCTGCCTTGGTTAATTCTCAAGTTTTTAATTATATTTATATTGATAATTTATCAAATGGAGTGTATATTATTCATATCAACACATGGTATTTAGACGATATAGGGACTTATGACTTTACTATCTGGGTAAATTGGACTTATAACTCTCAATATAGTAATAGTTCTATAATAATCCCAGTAATTATTGAAGCAAGAGAGACTCAATTCTCTTATGATACACCACAAACATTTGCTTATGGTAGTATTGCAGAAATTACTTTATATTATTTGGATATGGATAAAAATGGGCAAGGGATCTCGAATATATCGTCATATGGTGGGCAAAAAATCCGTGGTAGAGCAATAATTGATGGGAATATGTCTGAGACATCATATACTTTTAGTGAACTAGCATGGGGTAAATTTTCTTTAAGAATAAATACGCTTGCAATTAAAATGAACCAGATTGGTTATCATTTTGTTCAAGTCAATTTTAGCTGGATTGGAAAACCATTTTTCAGTAATATGTCATTAACGATTCAATTCAATATAAGAAAAGTTTATACTGATTATTCCATTTTAATTGGAAATGAATCTACTTTAGTATATAC
>SUPR01000073.1 GCA_005191425.1 Candidatus Helarchaeota ASGARD archaeon Hel_GB_B | reverse complement strand
GGCAATTTTCATGATTACTCGTGATTTTCAATTTGAGAATTCGTTATTTTAAAAGTTAAAGAAATCGATTAAAAAATTTTTTTCGGTGCTTAGGATAAATTCAGCATTTGAATTAGTTTTTCATAGATGTATGAGAATTCATAAGTTGATCAAAATGATATTCTTCTTGTCAAGTTAAGGAAAAAGATAATAAAAAAAACTCGGTTATTTGATATGGATTAGTCGGCATCCAAGTCGAGCCACAGCAATTCGTTAGATTATAGCGGAAAGATCAATGAATGAATCTTAGTTATAAAGAAAAACCTGAGGTAAATTTAGAAAAAATTAGACGGATAATATTTAACTTGATCAATTTTAATGTTTTTCAAGTTAATCTCGTATCTGATAAACTTGCAATAAGAATGGTGAGTGAGGGTCGTGGACATTGAAAACTATTTTTAGATATTAATATCATCATTCCATTCATTCAAAATGATAGTTTTTTCCACAAATCGTCCGAGTAATTAATGTTCTTCATTTGAACTCTTAGAGGAGATTATGGAATTTCTTGCTTTTTGATATATTGATGCGTTTAACCACATAACTTCAGAGAGTTTTTCCAAGGCATTTAAAGCATTAGAAATGGACAAGATGTTGCTTTTAACAGCTTTTATTAATATCCCAATGCTACCGAGCACTCTTACCTGCATTAGAATAGCAAAATTACGGGCTGATGAATCATCAATTAATACAGGTAAGTTTAATTCTCCTGCAAGCATGATTGCCGCAATCTCCCCTGAATGAATTCCAGACCTCTCTGAAAATTCTTTTTTAATTTTTGGATCTTTTAGTACCTTAATCCATTTATTAATCTCTTTTTCAATAATGAGTGCATCTGGTTTTCCTTGAACTTTACCTTTTTCAACAATTTCAATTTTCACAGTTTCAGGGATTCCAATATTTCCAAATAATTGTTTCAATAAAAGAAGTTGACCAATTTTGACGAGATGAATTATTGGTCCTGCATTGCTTATGGCACTAATATCCATTTCAGGTCATTTTCAAGATCTTCTTTTGAATAATTAAAAGGAATATTCCTTTTTTTCAATTCATCTAGTGCTTCTCGGTAAGTAATGTCAGCAAGTTCAGCTGCCTTCCATAGAGAAATCAAACCATCTCTATACAATTCAATTGCTTTTTTTATCTTATAATTTTTTATTGATTCCCTCAAGAATTTCCTAATTATTGCCCCTTTGTCCATTCCTTCTTCTTTACAGATTTTTTCTAGATCATCAATTATGTCCTCTGGAAAACGAATAGATGTGGTTATCATTTTCATATTACATTATAATATATCGTATTATATAAAACTTACTATTTAAATTATTAAGTCTAATCACGATATACACTTTTTTTAGGATTTTTTCTGATTATCTCGACCCGATTTTATCAAATCTAGGACAATGCTTCTTATTTTCAGTATTTTTAATATCATCCTCACGGTACCGTACCCCCCAAAGAAAGTGGCTCTCAAAATTTCTTCAAGAGTGCTTTTACGGTCTAATAGTTCAGAATATTTAAATAAATACCATAAGCGTATATCCTGCAAGAATTAAATATATTCCCATTAATATGAGGATTATCTCTTTTTCAAGTTTTTTTATAAATTTTATAATTAAATAAAAGAATGAATAAAGAATAATCAGTGCCTATTGGCATGAAAATATACATTACCAAATGTCTTCTCATGATTTCAGCAACTTTAACAAAAAGACGATTACTAAAATTGGAATATTAAAGTAATTATTGAAAAATGTGTTTTTAGTTAACTGAATATTTTTCAATAACAATTAGGATAAAATTTGTATTTCTATAATTATTATTATTTTTCCAATTTAGTTAGTTAGCATTTGTAAAATAAGATCTTTTAAATCCTCAATTTTTTTCATAAATTTGATTTGATTTTCTTCTATATGTTTTATTTTTTCAGTCAATTCTTCTTGAGCAATAAGGGTTTTAGCGACTACTAAATCCGTAGCCAGTTCATTCCAACCTTATTCCTCTAATTTATTATCTACAATCACGATAATTTCCTTAGCAATTTCGTCAGTGTCTTCTTTTATTACATTTTCAGTCATTGTTATTACCAGAATACCAAATTCTTTTATTTTCAAATTTTCAAACTTTACTAATAACTCAGTAACTACTATCCTATTTTAATTTTTATTTTTTATGGAATAGGAGAATGAACGGATTGATTGCTTCAATATTTTAAGGTTTAAAGTAAGTTTTGAAATAAGTTTATGTTCAAATCGAAGATTAAATTCTTGTATAATACCATTTATTCTTTCAATTTCTAATAATGGCTCAATTTGATATATTGATTTTAGAGCTATTTTTACAAGTTCTTTACTCAATAATGCCTTATTAAATGGTCTAAACTAAGAACTAACTTTTGAATATTTGTTCCAGTTAGTATTTCTAAGTGTTCTATATATTTTTGGAAATTTCATTATAGAAGTCCTATTGATTTTTATATGTGTTAAAAAATTGTTATATTTTTCTTTAATCTTATTATCTAATTCTAATTAAAATTTGCCTAGGAACTAATTTAGAGGAAATATTGTAAATGAAATTCCTATAAAATTAGTAAAATTCTAATTATTAGCTATAAAATATAAAATTTATCAATCAACTTTTAAATAAAGAATTAAATTTTTTAATAAATGATTAATAAAAATTATTAATAATTTTAAACATATTAAATAATCACTAATAATGAACTTGATGAATTGAAAAATGTCTATTTAATTTCTAAAATGATCTATAAAATATTGCTAAATTTTAGGCAATAATTTTATAGATATCAAATTAACTTCTTTTAATTGGAGATGATTATTTTATAATAATAAATTTTAATTATTATTATAATTTAATTGCTATTTTAAGAAAAAAAGAATATAAATAAATGTGTCTAAATGAACACAATTTCTTTATTATTTATTGATAATAGAATAAAAATTAAATCTGCCCCCTATTTTTAAGGTCTTCAATTGACAAATTGTGAAATTTTTTATATCCCTTTTCGGTAAAATAATTTAATATATAATATAAAATTCTTTTGGAGAATCCCATTTTATTAAAAGGTTTAGGAGAAACAATCTTATCATTATTAAATTTTTGGCTACGAAAACTTTCCGAAAAGTATCCACATTCAAAAAAATGTTTTATAACACTCAATTTATTGTAAATTGTAATAAAAATTTTATTTTCAAAAGGAGAATATTGGGATTTATGCTGGGACTGCATTAATTTAACAATCTTAAAATCGGACCAATTACATTTCAGGTATGTATCTGCTTTTGTTGTATAATAGTAAAAGACTTTTAAAGGTAATTCAGACTTCTTAAGTCGTTTTAATGCAAAGTATACTAATCTTCCTGCATTCACATGGTCTGGATGGTAATCCTGGACGTACCAGGGGTCGCACGTAAAAATGATATGTGGGGATTCCTGTTTAATTAAATCTGTAATTCTTTGTATTGTTTTATTTGTGAAGGGGAGGTGTCCATCGATATAACCAAGTCTTATTAATTTTATGCGGTTATTTGGGTTTATGTTCATAATTAAAATATTATTAGAATTTTCAAGTTCTTTAGCCCTAATTTTAACAAGTCGTTTTCCTTTAAATTCATCCCTATCAGTACCAAATTCACCATTAGTCATTAATACTTCAATTATCTTATCACCTCTTCTTACCCCATTGATATATTGGAATGGTACTCCAATTTCAATATCATCCGGGTGGGGTGAGAAAAACATAAGGGTAAGCTTGCCGTCTTTTTTTCCAAATTCCGTTTCAGGCTGCATTTTCATCATTTAGAACTTGTTTTTTAATAAATAAATTCTAAAATCTTTATTTGAAAAACAAAATCCTATTCTTTAATTCAATTATATGATAGTAATAATATAAAATTAATTTATTGGACAAAAGTTAACAATAATAAATTAAAAAGGGACAGGCAGAATGGATATAAAATTAGATAATTTATCGCAATAAAGATTAATAAAGTTATTATTTATCTATTTATAATATTAATTTAGAATTTAATTCTTTAATAAACATTGAAATCAAGTTTCTACGACTTACAATATTCAATATAATATTTTAAAAGCGGATAAATTGGAAACAGGGAAAGGTATAATAAATAATAACAATATATCGAGCTCAAAATCTTTATAAAATTATTAAAATGTAGTTGTTATTATATAAAGATAAAAATAATACCAATAAATATTAAATTTAATAAGAAAAATGGAATTGAATATATAAGAAATTTTTTTATATTAAGATTAATAAGTCGAACTGCAATAAGATTTGCCATAGAACCTATTATAAAGCCTAAGCCACCAATATTTGCTCCAACTGCCAATGCCAGCCATGCGTTAGTAAAATTTTTCAAAACTATTGTTGCTGGGACGTTACTAATTATTTGAGATAGAAGAGCTGCAAACAAGAATGTTTCTTCAGATGTAAGGCTTATATTATCTTTTATAGTATTCAGAAAATTTTGGACTAAACAAATAAGAATATTTATATCAATAAACATAAATAAGAATATTAAAAGAAGTATATAGTCCATTTTTATAATCATTGTACGTTTTATCAATAAAAATAGACCAAAAGTAATTAAAAAAGCTATAATAGTAAAATTACATTCGACCAGGATAATGTCTATAATTAATAAAAGAGCTGAAATATAAAATACTTTTTTGTCTAATCTAATAGAAATAGGGACCGGGGGAGATAAAGAATTAAGAGACGACCCCATAATTTTTGGTTTAGATAATTCTGATTTTAATTTTTTGCTTTTTATTTCTTGTATATTATTTTGTTTGGCTTTACTATTCATTTCAATTTTAAATTTTTTGGTGTTATCTATTTTTAAGAAAAAGATGGAGGTTAAAAGAAGGAAAATAAATGTGATACTAATAAATGGCATAATATATAAGATAAAATTCCAGAAATCTATATCATAATAATGCCAGATAATAATGTTTTGAGGATTTCCCATTGGAGTTAATGACGAACCTATATTTATAAACGAGATAATTAAAAACAATATATAATTTTGATTAATGTTATCATATTGCTTTTTAATATTTTTTAAATAAGTAGCAATAAATGGGAGAAAAACAAAAATAGCCGAATCGCTCATTATTACTGAAGCAAATAACCCTGATATAAGGGCTAAAATTAAAAACTGAACAAAAATGGATTTATTTTTTAATTTGTTTATTATTTGCTGTGAAATTTTATTAAAAAAACCAGATAATTCTAATCCTTGGGAGACTAGCATAAACATAAAAATTTGGAGAATTATGACGTAATTTGTTGATAGTATTTCGTAGCCGGCGATTTGTGGGCTGGTTATAAGAAGTATTATAAAATTGGACATAAGAATTGTAAAAATTATTTCGTATTTTATAAAATAAAAAAGTCTTTTTAATCATTTAAAATACAGAACACCGCACCTCTTGAGTCAATAGATAATCTTGAAGAATTTCTAAATTTTCCAAATTAACTTTGATGTGTGCAATAATAAAGTGACCCTAGATAAGAGGGATAGCCCAAACTGATTTTAGATCCCTAAATTCGGCAGAGTCCAAAACCTTCAATTCGGATAAAATTTTTTCCATCCTAATTTTAATTTTTTTTGTCAATTTTTATATTAAAATAGAATGGGTTATGACTTTTTGGAACAGGGCTATATGTGCGAAGATCAAAATGGATTCGGTCGAGTGCGAAACCATTATACATGAGCGGGACTTCAATATTTATTTCACCATTTATTCGCCTATGCACAAAAACTAGCCCGATAAAAAGATATTGGGTAAGTTTTTTTATTTGTTCAATCGCCTCAGATGGGTCAAAAAGATAATTTTTTGGTATATCTCTATTATTTACCATTTTATATGCCTCAAAGGCATCTATTAACAATCAATAATTAATAAATTTATTAATAAAATTTAAATTTTTTTGCTGTTTCTTTTTTATTATTGTGTCATAGTAATATTTTTTCAATTTTTGATAGAATTTACAAATTCTTTATTACGAGTGTTTCCTATAATATGCTCAGCCATAGATTTAATTGTACTGGCAAATGGATCCCAACATTTTAAAAATTTAGAAAATTGTTTTATGTTTGGTAATTTAATATTGGCTTATCTTTTGTCAAGGACTATAGATATTTGTAAGGATTTAAATTCGAATGTTTTTATTTAAAATAATAATTCTCCTATCCTTTTATTCATTAAATTTTTTTAAATATGGCTTTATTTTTTCTAAAAATTGTTGAAAATATATTAATTCATTTTGAAGTATATTATACACTAATTTAATATCTATTTTCCAATATATATGGACTAAATAATTTCTAAAACTGGCTAAATCTGCTAGTTTATCACCTAATTCTTTGGAAATTATATTTTTTTGAATTAGAATTAAGAATGTCTCACGATACGTGCGTGGGATATCAAATCCAAATTCTGAGATTAAGTGATTAGCAATATCGATTGATGATTGGATTGTTATTAACATTGCGTGGAAAATCATATTTCTTTTATCTCTATCAAATTCCAAATCCGCTAAAGAATATTTTTGGTATTTTTTCCAATCTTTCATGGCTAATTTAAGTTCTTGTAAATGATCTATTATTCCATTTTTATCAAACATATTATATTTTCTCCAATATTTGATTATGAAACCATTTAAGAGTATCATTATAATCCAAAAATATTGAAATAACCTTTTTTTGGTGTTTAACCCGAAATTTCTCATCTTTACAATATATTAATTTTCCATATTTCAAAACATTAAATTGAAAATAATTTGGTGCATTATTTAATACCCTTATATCTATTGGAATTCTATATTTAATTGATCGTTCTAACTCCCTTCCAACCATATTTCCATATTCCCAGTCATTATAAGAATTTTCAGGATCTATTAATACAATCCCAATATCTATGTCATTAAATTTATCTCTTGACAAGAAAGACCCATATATATAACTTAATCCGACCCTTTCAAACTTTTTAAATATTTCAGAAAAATCTTGATACATCCTTTTTTTATTAAAAATTCCTAACCCTTCATTTTTTAAACTCATCTTTATTAACCTACAAAATATTCTTTATATTAAAATATAAATTTCTTGATTAAAAAGAGTTTATTCAAAATCCTTTACCCAATAAAAAAATAAGAATTATACTTTTTTTGTAATATAAAATTAAGAAATATTTTTTCATATCAGCGTATATTTAAGGGATATAAGTAATTTTGGACAGAAATAAATGAGAATTAGGGAATATAAATATTATAATAAATTGAAAATTTCAATTATAGATTTCTATATTTAAATTAAGTTTTCTATTATTTGTTTAAATGTTACAAATAATTTTAACTTGCATGATATAAAGAAAAATAGACATGGTGCTTCTATTAAATACAGGTTTCAATATTATTATAAATGTTGTAATAGGACTCTTTATACCCATATTAGCTATATACACAATAAACGTGATAGTAAAATAGAACAGATCCTATTAAAGTTATTTGAGAATGGACGGGTCGATTTAAAAAATATTTCCTTCATGCTTGATTGAAGTGATAGGTTTATCTTTATTTTGTTAAAGCAAGCTATGGAGCTTATTTATAATTCCGTGCAAGTAAAGTTAGAATGGAAATCAAAAAATGCCAGTAATAGTGTTATTATCAAAGAAATTTCTATAAAAATTGTAGGACGAGTTTTTATATTTATTAATTAGTAAAATATCCTAAAATATAGGTTCCAAAAAAGCAGGGAGATACAATTTAGCGGTTTATATAGGTAGAAACGAACTTTTTCTTCATTTGGTCTTTTATATAATATAAATGAAGAATTTAGGCAGAATAAAATAAAGGAGCGAGAGAAAACTCATTTTTCAAAAATATTAAATTATCATGAAATATTTTATAGAATTGTAATAAACGACGGTGTATTAGATCATTTTTTAATTTTTAATAAAACAAATTCTTAAAGTTATAAAAAAATGAACAGCTGGGATTGAAATAGATAAATAGAAAATGTTTCAAAATACCAAATTAGTTTATAATATCATTTCTATTAAATTTAAAAGCAAACATTTAAATATTTTTAATAAATAAAGATAATAAAAAGATTTACAAAATGAAAAAACAGACAAAGAGGGATTCAGATGAATATTAAGAAGATCTTAAGGTATTTGATTTTAATTATAGCATATTTATTATTGGTAGTAGGATTTATTTCTGGTATAATAGTTGTAACTGGTGGACAGAACCTTGTTTTTGGGGTATTAAACATTATATTATCTTCGATATCATGTATTAGTTTTATATTTTATCTGGTGATTGCGTTAATAGCGGCTGGGCTTCATGATAGGGATCGAAAATTTTGGATAATACCGTTAGTTCTAGTGATACCAATTATAATAATGAATTCGATGCCATTAATTGCGGGGATTTCAGCGCCAATAAATAGTGCGGAAACGCAGTTTAAGGCGGCATTTGGGGACAATTATATGAGTTTAATAAAGCCAGAATTAAGAGCGAAGTTAAGGAGTTCTCCGTTTGAGTTTTGGAGGATGTACAATGGTTTAGAGGATCTACAGTATAATGTATCATATAACCAAGGTCCGTATTTGACCGACCCGACATCTGGAGACAAATTTTATTTTGACTATTATCGTCCGATAAGTGGTAGTGGTCCTTTTCCGGTGTTAATAAACATACATGGTGGAGCTTGGGTAATAGGGAATAAAGGGATTGAAAATTTAGTATTTTATTCAAGATATTTTGCCAGTCAGGGGTATGTTGTATTTGATTTACAATATGGGCTCGCGCATTTTCCGGGTGAAAAAATTTTTGGATATGATGTAGACCCATTATTAAGCCAAGTTCAAGGGCTATTAGGGCGTTCATTGACTAAAAGGAGTTATACTGTTCAAGAGATGATTGTGCAAATTTTAGGGAATTTTACAGACTATTTAGTTGCAAATGCTGGTAAATACCATGCAAATATTTCATGTGTATTTGTTACTGGTTTAAGTGCAGGTGGGCAATTAACTGAAACTTTTATTGGGTGGAATACTACTTGGAGGAATGTGTTTAATGACAGCGTTAAAATTCGGGGGATAATACCGAGGTATGGGCCATGTGACTTTAAGGACCTATTTAGTACGCATATGAATGATCCAATAGTTGGAATAGACCCTAATTTCGATGATTTAATGGAAAAAGCGTTTGGTGGAAATCCTGTGACGGACGATAGTCTTAATAGGTTAATTTCTCCTTTATATTATGTGAATAAATCAGCTCCGCCTTGTTTATTCTTACAGGGAATCCAAGATGCATTGGCACCAGTAGAAGAGGCGAGAATGTTGCAAGCAGCTTACAAGGCGAATGCTACAAGTCCTTTTATATTAATAGAATTTCCGTTTGTAGGACATATGTTCGATACAATACCGACATCTCCGGCAGGTCAAATTGCATTATATTATTGGGAGCGATTTATGGCAATATTACAAAGTTAGAGGTGATAAAAAAAATGAAATTTAGAGATTGGTTTAGATATATCACATTTGGAGCATTAGGTATAAATGGAGTTGCATTAATAGTCTACCTTATATCTCTTATTGGAGTACCACTTATAAGCCAGACAAGTGCAATAATATTTTTATGTACAATTGGGGTAAATGCTGTCTTAATATTTATGAACTTTAAATTTGAAGCATTGACTATAATAGATGTACATAAATGGGTCAAACTTATAAACTGGAGTTTTACGTTAATTATTGTGTTGTCCTCAATATTAATAGCTGGATCTCAATTATTGTATTTATTGGCGGATGCCCCTCCCTATAATCTATCGTTTTCATTGATTTATGGCTTGAATATATTAGGATATATATTAGTCTATGCATTTGGATTATTATCTAGTATTTACAATTCAACAGTAATGAACAAATTAGAAATATGGATCGATTATTAGAATTATTTAACTAATATACTTATTTTTTTATTTTTATTTAAACAAAAAATTAGGTACTATGTTTTAAAGTAGTTTGTTTATAGATATTTCTTTTTATATTTTCGGTAGGAGATCCTACCAAGGAATCCTGCTATATCTTCCACAACAAATTTCGGAATTATTTCTTTAAGTGAGTATTTTATCCAGTTATCAAATTCTGAAGGGTCAACTACTGGGAAATTTTTGGAGATATCTACTTTTCCATGGATGATTCCTTCTTCTCCCGAATCGAGACTTGCAATTATTTCTCCATTTTGAATGATTTTTGAGAATCCGCCGCACTTTGTGGTACCCATGAACGAATAGAAACCGGTACATTCATGTGCGGCATTACAATAAGCAGTTGGGACTTGAAGTACTTTTGAAATTTTAACTGGAAGTGTTTTACAGAGTTCAAACTCATGTTTTGCATAAGATATTTTTATATGACTTGTATCGACCCAAGCGGAACAAATCAATATTAGGTTAGTCTTTTCACTATATTGTTTCCATAAGTCTGAGTAGTGCATATCCGCACATATTCCAAGTCCAATTGTTCCGAATTTAGAATTTATAAAAGTAGATTCGTTGCCGCGTTTCCAATATTTCTGTTCGAAACCAAAAACATATTTTTTATGGTAGGTACCTAGTATTCCTTGAGGCCCTAATAAAAACATGGTATTATAAAAATCTTCGTTTAATTTTTCTATTATTGACCCAGAAATATAAATATTCAATTCTTTTGCAAGGTCGAGGATTTTATTAATAGTTTTTCCGTCCATAGATTCGGCGTGTTCAAAATTTTTATAGCTTAAAGAATATCCTGGAATAAAAATCTCAGGAAGTAAACAAATTTCTGCGCCATTTTCAGCTGCTTCTCGAATCATTGAAGTGGTCTTATTTATATTGTAGTCCCAATCATAAGGTTTAGAAGCCATTTGTAAACATGCAATATTAATTTTCATAAAATTCATACCGTTTCTTTTAAAATTGACCAGATTAATATAAATTTTATAATTAAATATTAACGAATATTAATAATAATATTAATTCTCATTTTGGCTCATTTTTTTGAATTAACATAATAATATTTGTTTCTATATCTTATAAAATTACCTCATACCGAATTCCCAACTGTATTAAAGGAACTCATTTTTTTCTAAAATTTATATAAATATTTCTATAGATAAATTATAATTATATATTCGTTGATTAAAAAAATCAAAAAATCAAAATTTATTAAAAAAATAAGTATTTTTTTTGAGATTTTTAAAAAAATAGAAAATTTTAATTTAAAAAAATCTATATAGAGTAAATAAATTGGTAAAACTAGGAAAATTTTTGGAATCAATTGTCATTAAATCAAAATATTACCCTAAAGATAGAGTTGCGATAATTTATGGGGATGAATATATTACTTGGAAGCAATTAATGATAAGAATTAATAAATTGGCGAATGGCCTTAAAAATCTTGGGATAAAACGGGGAGATAAAGTTTCATTTTTATTTTATAATTCACCTCAATTCATAGAAACAAATATTGCAGTTCAAGAATTAGGTGCAATACCTGTCCCAATGAATTTCAGATATATTTCATCGGAAATGGAATTCTTATTAAATAATTCAGATTCAAAAATATTCATTTTTCATGATGATGTCCTTCCTATGGTGCAAGAAATAATTACCAAAATCCCGAAAGTTAAATATCTAATACATTATGGTAGCAATACACCTGAAGGAATGCTTAATTATGAGGAGTTAATAAATAGATCAAGGGATAAATTAATTAAAATAAATATAGGCGTTCACGATACTGCTGTAATAATTTATACGGGTGGGACTACTGGCCGTCCAAAAGGTGTAATGTTAAGTTATGATAATATTTTAAGTAATGAAGAAGCTGCAATTTCATTTTTAGCTGGCATCTTACCTCCAGTCGAAGAATTAGACCTACCCGTCTATGCAAAAAATGAATTTCAACGTAGAATCCTCGAATCACAGACTACGACCCTTACCGGGATTCCTGAGGTCTTTTTTGAAAAATATCCTCAGTTTCACGATAGAGTCATTGTAATTGAGCAACCAGCTAAAATCGGACCATCTATACCTGCAATGACCTATGCAGTCCGTGAAAATAAAATTAAAGCTTTTGTCGGAAAACCACCTGAAGGAAAATACCATGGACGGGTTTATCTTGCAATTGCAGACCAGGCTAGAGACCTCGCAAATCTAAAACCCCTAACTTACAGTAGATGGGGTAAAATTCTATACACTTTTAAACTATTAAAATTAATGCTTAAAGGCAGGATAAAGATTGAAGGTGAAAAAGAAGTAGTTAAGGCGCTTAAAGATTCTATTAAGTCAAAACAGGAAGAAGAGGAAATTCAAAAAACTATTATGGTTCCTCCGCTTTTTCATCTTGCATCGTACGCTGTATTTCTTATTTCGTGGATTTTTCAAGGGGCTATTGTTGTATTTCCTAAGGGTAAACGGTTTAACCCCGAAGAAATCTTGGAATTAATCGAGAGAGAAAAATTAAAACAAATTTTTTTAGTCCCGACAATGTGGAAACGAGTAATTGATTATTTAGAGAGCAACGTTAAAAAATTCGACCTTTCCAGTATAAATATCTGTCTAACTGGTGCTGCAATTTTACGTGCTAAATATAAAAAGAAGTTATTACAACATTTTAAAAATGCCGTTGTTGTTGATGCATTTGGTCAATCTGAAATGTCTCCTGTTGCTACAATGAAAGTAGATGGAGAAATAAATAAAGTTAAGGATAAAAGTGTTGGCGTCCCACTTGTTGGTACTGAAATAAAGGTTATTGATGAAAATAATAATGAAGTACCCGAAGGGATTATCGGTGAACTCTGCTATAAAAGTGCTGCTGTAATGCAAGGCTATTATAAAGATGAAAAAAAGACTAAAGAAGCTATCGATGAAGATGGTTTTCTACATAGCGGTGATTTAGGGTTTATTAAGGACGGTGAAGTATTTATAGTTGAAAGAAAAAAGGAGTGTATTAATACTGGTGGCGAGAAAGTTTATCCTGTCGAAGTAGAAGAAGTTCTGTTAGAACACCCTAAAATCGACCAAGCTGTAGTTATTGGGGTTCTTGATGAAGAATGGGGTGAATTAATTCGTGCTGTAATTGTCCCTAAAAAAGGAGCTAATGTTACCGAAAATGAGATACTCAAATTCGTAGAAGGAAAAATTGCAGGTTATAAGAAACCAAGGTCTATTGTTTTTGTAGATATGCTACCATTATCTCCGGTAGGTAAAGTCCTCAGACAAAAAATTAGAGAAATCTGGGGAAAATAATTAAATACTGACTATATTTCTAAAAAATAGTTTTTCTTATCTTCTAAAATTTCCTTTATTATTTTTTTTGAATACTTTTTTATAATACTAATTTAAACGGTACCTATTCAATTTTAAAAAAGCGATAATTTCTGATCTTAATCGAAATTTAATTATTAACTTTTTAGTAGGTTTAAATCCCATTTTTCGAAAAATAAAAAATTTAATACCATATTGGAGAAAGATAAATTTTAAAGTAAAAAGAAGTAAGGAGATGTGGAAAAAGGTCTTGAATTTTTATTATACTATTAGAGAATCTCCAAGTTTGGTGAAAGGAGTAATAAAAGAAATGGAAATAGGAAAAAAGATGTTAGGAAGGTCGATGGGACTTGTATTAAAAGTAATAGAGAATTGCGGCGGAAAAATAGTAGAAAAAAATAAAAATTAAAGATGTTTTATTTTTAAAGCATAAGATTTTGTAAAAAGTCTATATGCATAAAAATCAATTAATAATAAGGAGAGTTCACTCTCTGGAAGAATTATTAAGTTCTCCTTCAAAAATAAAAATAAGTTATCATGTTTGGAAACAATTCAAGTAATAATAATATAAAAAGAGGAAAAATAAAGATATTAACTTATATCTATAATTTTTTACTATGAATCAATATTAATAAATATCCTAGCTTTAGAATTTAATACTGTTTAGCCCCCTAAAAATCTTCATTTTTCCATTGTTTTAATATCTCGTCAGCTACTTTAGAGGTATAATTATCGACCTCAGCAGAAATTGGAGGATCATCAATAGAATTAGAAATTTTTCTCATAACCTCAATAGGGGGCAAATCAGTGAATTTGATGATTTTTTTAATGGAGATTTCCCCTTTTTGATAGTCATTTATTAAAATAGGTAATAATATATCATTTAAACTCTTCATTAATAATTCACGAGCGATTTCGGATTTTGATACTTTCTTTTTTTGCGCTAAGAACTCGATAACTTCATAAATTTCATCCTTTAATCTAATATTAATCTGAGTCAATTTTATTACCTATGATAGAAAAAGTAGATGGAAATATATAAAAATATTGATATATTATCTAGCAATATGATCTTATTGATAGATACATGCACATGGCTTAAATTGGAGGTGTTAAAGGAGGATAATTTATTTGAACCATCTAAAATATATGATTGGGCTGAGATTGCAGTAACACATCAAGTTTTAAAAGAATTGGAATATTATAAATGTAAATCCATAATAAAAGAAAAGACAAAAATTAATCCTATTGAAAATAGACAAATTTATAACAAATCTTTAAGATTAAATTTTGACGAAGCAGATGCGAGTATACTTAGTTTTGGAAGAAAAAGTAAAAACCATATTATAGTAAGCGAAGATGGAGCATTACTAGAATACGCTAGGATTAATAATTTTCGAGCCATTCAATTAATAGATTTATTCCGAATTTTCTTTCAAAAAGATAAAATAAAATCAAGGGAGTTATATCATTTGGTAAATAATTTACGGAAGAGAAAAAATATAACAGAAAAAAAGAAGAGGGATATATTGAAAATACGATGAAATATTATTTTCCAAAAAAGATCAATAAAAGTTTGAACAAAAAAAGGGTTAGATTAAATTTTAGTCAGCTATTTCTTTTGATTTATGGCTAATATTAAACCAAATACAAAGAAGATACTAAGTAATTCATAAATCCATGTAAAACCAGGGATTGGTGCTGATTCTACGTAAGGTTTCAAATCAGCTCCAGTAGCGGGTGATCGTGTTATATCCATCGAGTCTCCTGCCTCGAAATAATTAATATGGTAAGAACCGGTGGGTAATATAGTAATGTAAATGTATATAGATCTAAGAGTGTAGGTATTATCAACTGTGGTTAATTTTGTATTGCTACTCTATCTTCCTTATATTGTTTGTTTAGAATCTTCTAATCATCTTTGTTTTATGAAATATATACCATGAGCTATTAGCCAGAAAAATAAAGAGAAAAAAGCAGACCATTCAACAGTATATACAAATTTTTGTGGAGTAATAATAATATATTCAACAATAATAAAACCTAAAATGAAGATACAAAATAGAAGATCTGTAATAATACTACTTATAGCCAAGATTTTTGGAAACGCAGACTTTCTATATTCTATAACACCATAAAGGCACGCTGTGACTGAAATAGTATTACAACCGCTTATTGCAACTACTTCATGTATTTTATATATAATAATCAACGCCGGATCATAAAGAAAATCGAATCGAATTGCACAAATGCGTTCAATAAACGTTGAGCTTAAGACGGAAATAAGATGTGAATCATGTTTATCAATCTATAACCCAACCGATCAAAATAAACGTCCAAAATGTGGTAAAGAATTCGATTGGGCAATCCTATCCGTTTCATTCCCGTATCCGCTAATATATAGAGGATGATGTATTTTTTGAAGTGATATTCTTTTAACCTATCCAATACCATAAAAATTCCATCGGGCTCTAAGATATCGAACTTTTTTTGTTTTTATCTTTATTCTAATTTCTTTTGACATCCAATATCAGATTAGGGTTAAAATACAATCCCAATTTATCTTCTTCATCAATATTCTGCAGATGTTTAAAGTATTTAAAGAAACTTATCATGGAATAATATTTAACTTCCTTAGTGCACTTTTTATAGTCCGATTTATTCAGATATTGGTAATAATTTTCCAGCTCAAGGTTCTTCATATTCTGCAGATTTTTCCTATTAATAAATTTGATGAAGTGTATTAACTAGTTTCTATAAGTCTTCTTAGTTGCCTTAGATCTATAGGTGATGAGCCATTATCTTATTAATTCGTCATTAGATTTCAGTTTTACTTCCTTTAATTTCTCTCTTTTCTTCAGCGAGTTTAATCAATTTTTCATAGGTAATATCATCGGTATTTATATACATTTTAATTTTCTCATCTGAGAGCAAATTTCATTTCGTTATAATAAATTTTCAGGCTATAATTCGCCATCAAAGCATCTAACGCTTTCATCGTGGTTTATTCAGCTGTACCCAAAAATCGTGCAATTTCTGGCATTAAATATTTTTTATAATTACCACCGTTATCTAGGAAATTTAAAAAATCCATTATGCGTTGTTCCATATTCTCCGAGTTTCCATTCATCGTTCCGATGAGTTTATATAGGACTGTGTTGACCGCATAGTCAATCTTATCCATCAATTGATCCTCCATTAATTTTAATCATTTATCCATTAATTCCGTTAGCATAACTTTCACTTTTTCTTTGAATCATGATAGGTCAATGTTTTCGCCAGATAGTTCCATATTTATAGCCTTATCATGTAAATTCCCTATTAAACCAGAAAAAATTTTTCCATTCTTCTCAGCAAATTATTTATATTTTTCAAGCTGTGTTTCTGATAGTAAATTTATGGTAGTTTTCTTATATTCTCTTCTATAGCTTTTATTTTAATCGAAATTTCAATTAGTTTCTATTTATATGCTTGGTTATTTTTAAATTCTGCTCATTTTTCCGAATACCTGTTTAATTTAATGGATGGGCGATCCCTTAACCCAATCAATATTCGACTGAAATATCTGGTCGAGCCTTTTAATTGTTTTTTTGAGATTTTTTCAATTCCATTGCCCGACAAAAATATATAAATGAAATTTGTTATAGTCCTTTTTATTATTAGTATCAATTTAAAAAGACTTTTTTGGTTTTACAATTGTATTTTAAAATCAACTTTAAGGTTTAAACCAATAAAATAGGTATTTATCGACCCTTGCTGGAATTCCTGCTGGTATCCATTATTTAATTCAATAATTATAATAGAATTCTTCCTTCTACCCATACCAAAAGACATTTATATACGATAGAAGGATTTAGTTAGGTAGATATAATTTAGGATGTGATAATTATTCCTAAACAAAGTAGATTTTTTCAAAACATTTCAATTGAAGTGAATGGAGCTATTAGCAAGATAAAGATCCCGATTTATTGTCCCAACCCTACAGGTAATTGTATGCCCTGTAATATTAAAAAAAATGGGCATGATTATTCTGTAAAAGGCAACCCCCAGTGGTACTATTGTCTGGACTGTGGAAGACAGTTCTATACATATACTTGTGGCTGGTATACTGATTTCCAAGAGGAATTTAGGAATACTTTAGTAAAACTGTTCGAAGGTGGACGTTATAATGTCAATCAAATTAAAGCAGAATTGAAATGTTCTAATTCAACAATATCTCGCCTTTTATTACAGATAGTTGAATCTATAAATAGTTCTTCATTAACACAACTACATTGGGCCCTGCCGACGCCTGCAAAAGTCCTTTTTGTCGATGAAACTTTTATAAAAATCGATAGGTCCAAATATTGGTTAATAGTTGTTGTAAACGAAGAGAAGCGTGTCTTGGCATTTGAACTTGTAGATAATAGGGAAAAGGATACAATTATGAGGGTAATTAATCGAGCTATAGCACGATTACCGAGTCCATTCGAGATACTGGTAACTGATGGTCTTAGTCAGTATATAGGAATAGCTCAGGATTTTGGACGTGATATCATTCATATTCGCCACATACACAAACCGCCATTCGGGCGTATTATAATATCTACAATTCAACATACCCCTACAAAAATAATAAGGACAGATATAGCTACCTACACCAATATCTTAGATTGTACAAACATGTTTTATACACGAGTTTCGGTAATGGAAAAAAGAAAATCAGTTAAAAAAGATAAAGGTATGAATAAGAAGGGAACTGGTAAAACGGGTGTTGTAAAAGAGAGAGAAAGGAGGAATAAACGGGGCAGACCG
>SUPR01000072.1 GCA_005191425.1 Candidatus Helarchaeota ASGARD archaeon Hel_GB_B | reverse complement strand
TAAATAGAATTATTAAAGAATTTTTAATTATAAATGATAGAAAATTATTATAATACTAAAATAAGTGATCTATAAATTTTTTAATGGCTTGTTCACCAATTCCATATTTTTGATGAAATTCATTTGTTATTCTATCAATAGCTTTTTTAATTTCATTCAATATAGTTTCATTTTTTAAGATTTGTGTAGCAGAAATTTTCAATTCTTCTAAAATTTTTATATGAAAATCTTTTACACCACTTACAAAGTCCCAAAGTTCTTTTCCGATGAGTGTCCGTGACTCCCATTCAGGTAAATATTTTTTAAAAAGACCAATTGAAACTGAAGTATTATCTTTTTTTCCATATGGCATTCCAATATAAGCTTTATGTCCTAGATTTTCAAATTCTTCTATTTTTTTCCTCCAAAATTCAACTTGATCTTTATCCATATCACTAGTACCGCTCTTCACTTGTATATAATGATTTACGCCGTTTATAATTTTTAATAAGTCAAAACCTTTTTTCAGTTTTATACTCCCTGCAGCTTCTAAAAAATTTTCTAAATAAAAACCAAAAGAAGTAACAATAGACCTGGTCGCTCTCTGGAAAACTAATAACTCAATCAATTCTTCTACATTTTTCAAATTTAAAGCATTAATCAAAAATGGATTTGGGTTTAATCTATCTAAGGAAATGGAATTCAAGTTTTTAATTTGTGTCTTAATAAAATCTCGTGCAATTATGCGAATATAATTTTCAGAGATGTACTTAGTAAGATCAATCAAATTATCATATTTAATCTTATCCAATTTTTTAATTTCATTTTCATTTAACTTGATTAATGTTTTACCACTCGGCGATTTTAAATTTTTTAAATTTTCAAAATCATAATATAAAAATTCCTTTAAATCAACAAATTGACAAGATATTTGATTAGCTTTATGTTTAGAAAAACTATATTCTTTAATTAATAAATATTTAATAAAATTTTGGGTTAAATTAATTTTTAAATCTTCATTATTTTCTGTAGACATTTTCTTGATCTTACTTTAAATGATAATTTTATAATAAAATATATGAATAAACGAATCTAAAAATATAATTGTTAAGATAATTGGTTTTTTCTAATTCTTAGTCCAATAAAAGTATATAAATAATTTCATGTTTTTTACTGAAATCCGAAGTTTGGGAGTATTTTTTAATATTAATTAAAATATAGGTGGATGTAAATAATATTGAGTTATAATCAGTGAAAAATTATAAAATAAATATCATAAAGAGTGGGGATACATAATTATGGATATTTTTAACTATATTGAAATAATAATAATTTGTTTCAAATTTGGATATAACTGTAGCTTGTGCAATATCGAGAAAAATGGATATAGTAATTGAATAGGAATGAATTTATTTAAAAACGCCCAATTAAAATCACCAGCGGAATTTGTAAAAATCTAAAATATATAATAATAAAATTAAAGATGGAATATTCGCCAAATACATGTTTTAGATCCATGATTCAAATTTAATTATATACAGAAGGAAATTTAAAATATTATATAATAAAAATATATGCTTAAAAAAAACGCAAAATAACAATTAAAATCGTAATTAACTGATTTATTTAAAGGATGTTTCAAAGATATCAAGATAATAAATTTTATAAATTATTTTTTTAAAGTATTTTAATCCAAAAATTCTTTTAAAGATTAGAAAATTATGAGAGATTTTACTTTAAATGATCAAAATGAACAAATTTTTTAAAAGACTGGACGAATTATTGAAAAAATTTGTTGATTGGATAAAAAGCAACAGATTAAAATCGGGTTTATTGATTTTTATAATTGGAACATTAATGCGATTTGGTTTTTTGGTATTCTACTATTTTACAGTCAATTTAGATTGGTGTGATATGAATGAAAAAGTTTTATTGGCTTTAAATTATCTCATTAATGGAATAGACCCTTATGGGCAGAGTTATCAGATGCCAGTTTTAGATATAATAAATAAGGAAAATTATTTTCAATATCCACCATTAACAATAATTATACATTTACCAGTATTATTATGGCCGGGACAACCCAGTATTGGTCAAATTGATTTTTATCCAGCATTTTTCATTTTGCATTTTATTGTTGATATATACGTATTTTATAGGTTTTGGAAGGGAGGTTATTATGGAACAGCAATTGGTCAGTGGATAATTACAGCTCCTTTATTTGCTATGTTAGATTTCTCGAATTTTATTTCTATACCCATGTTATTTCTCGTGTTAACGTATTTAAATTTAGATAATCCGACCAAATCTGCATTATATATAAGTTTAGGTACTATTACATATACATATTTAGCTATTCCCGCTTTATTCTTTTTCATTTATCATTTTAAAAAGAATAAATTAGCTGGATTGAAAAGATTCATTATAGGATTAATTCCTGCAATTATAATAATTATTCCATTTCTGGTTTGGAATCCGGTAACATTTATTCATGATATATTTATTTCTCAAGGGACACGGGTTTCAGGAAACTTTTTACACCCATATAACAATATTTTAGGGGAAAATACTTATTGGTTTTTACATGTGTGTTCAATTCCACCATATTTAAATACAATTTATAATTTAATAGTAGATCCAAGTATTCCTTTGTCTATTCCACATTTGACAACAGTTCTTACAGGGCTTGCATTGCTTTTAACATTTTATTATCTTTATAAATTCTGGAAAAAACCATATAGAGGGAAATTAGTATATTGGTCATTCTTGATGACGTTAGCGTTTATTCTTGCTTCACCATCTGGTTATGCTCATATAATGATTATACCAATTATAATTTTAGTTTTTGTTTTTGATTTAAGAAAAGAAATATCGATTGAAAAATATTTAGAAAACTACAAGACGCCCTATTTAAGGAGTATTAAACAAACTTGATCTTAAAGTGATTGTCATTTTGAGAAATATTTTAATAAATTAATTATTAGCTTAGTTTATTTGATTTAAATATTTAAAAAAATAAATAAAATTTGCAAGATTTTATCTTCTTGAATTAGTATGTGATACCAATGCATGAATATATTAAAAAAATTTATGATCTTTTTGTAGATATTAATAATTGGCTCAATAAAAATCATTTGAAGGGTTTTATTATTATTTTTTCATTTGGATTATTTATTCGGATACTAAGTTTATGGATTTTTTTAACTACAGGAACACAAGATTGGGATGATATGAATGAAAAAGTATGGATTGCATTACATACTTATTTAATTAATGGAATTAATCCATATGGGCAAGTATATAATATGGATATATTAGATATAACAAATATAGAAGGTTTTTATCAGTATCCACCCTTATCATTAATAATTCATCTGCCTGTCCTATTATGGCCTGGCCCAGCAAGTTATTTTGCGGTTGATTTTATGCCAGCATTTTTTTTAATTCATTTTATTATAGATTTTTATATGTTCTATAGATTGTGGAAAGTTAAATATTATGGATCAGCGATAGGACTGTGGTTAATTGGGGGTCCATTGATGGTATTGTTCGATTTTATAACGTTCATTTCAATCCCAATGTTGTTCATTTTATTAGCTTATTTAAATTTAAAAAACATAAAAAGATCAGTCCTTTATATTACTCTTGGTACCGCTATTTATACATATCTTGCAATTCCAGCGCTATTTTTCTTAGTATATTATTTTAAAAAAGATAAATTTGTCGGACTTAAGAATTTCATACTTGCATCAATCCCTGCGGTTCTAACAATTATTCCCTTTTTAATTTGGAATCCGACCACATTTTTAAAAGATGTTTTTTTATCACAGGGGACCAGAGTTTCAGGTAATTTTATTCATCCTACATATGGTCAATCATTTTGGTGGACACATTTATTTTCAATTCCACCTTATTTAAATACGATTTATAATTTAGTAGTAGACCCAAATGTTGCGCTTTCAATACCATATTTAACCACGATTTTACTCGGGTTATTTTTTGTTATTTTGGTCATATATTTGATAAAATTGTATAGAAATCCAACTTTAACAAAATTTATAGATTATTCATTTTGGATGTTATTAGCAATGACTTTAATTTCACCATCAGGATTTCTAGGTTATATATTTCTTCCAACAACTTTATTAATTATAAAATTGAATAAACAAGAGTTAATTGCGGCAATTGACAATAGTAAAGTTGAATAATATCATCTAAAAAGTATTTTTAAATTATTATTTTTATTTTTTACATTCAATCTGTTTATTTTTATATTTTTTAATCTTTTTAACTTCGTTTTTATTGCCAGTACTTAATAAAATTTTGGAAATTTTTTCACATTGGACATATAATTTAAATGCTTCTTCCAGATAACCTTCTTTTTTTAATATCTGAGCTTTATTTTCTAATAGCGTTTGTATATTTTCTAATTGTTTAATATTAATTTTATTTATTTTGAAATCTTCAAATTCTTTTTTATATTTATTTAAAGTCTCATAATCATTTAATTTTTCAGAAATATCAATAATTAGTTCATATAATTCAAATGATTTAATATAATCTTCTTTATTTTTAGCCTGTTCTAGCAAATTAATTTTTTCTTTTTGGTCTATTATTAAGTTTTGAATTTGATTAGATTTTAAAGTAAAAAATAAAGCTTCTTTTTTATATCCTTTTTCCAGTAGAAAATTAGAAGCGCTTTTAAACACTTTAAATGCTTCTAAATAATTTCCATTAGCCAATAAATTTTTACCTATTTCCTTTATTTTTTCTATTTGTCTGTTTAACTGTGTACTATCGTTTTTAGTTTCATTATTAATCGCAATAAATTCAATATGAGAATTATTAAAATTTAAAAATGAATTATTAGAATTAGAAAAATTGGTATTATTTTGTAAATCAACACCTTTTTTTAAATCTTGATTTTTAAAATTTGAATCTTTTACTCCATTATTTCTAAAATATGAATTTAAATTATTAATATCCTCCTTTAACTCAAAGATATTAAGGATAGGATTCTTTAGTGGATTATCATGAGTCTTATTAACCTTTTTCTTCTTTATAACTTCTTTAGTGGGCGAGATTTTTGGACTCATTCATTAAACAACTCTATCAATAATTAATAGATAGATTTGAACAAATAAATAAAAAATTTTATAAATTAATTTTAGTATAATTATTTTTCGAATTTTATTTTTCTTCAATATTATTTTATTTTTCATTATAAAAAAGGGTTATGAAAAGATAAAGATTATTTTATTTTAATTCTATAAAACAGGGAATTCTCGATAAATATAATCAATACTAATTATTAAATGTAAGTAAAAATTTATATTATAATAAAAAAAGATAAATAAATCCCTTTAAAATTAAAATTAAGGAATTATTTTAGAGAAAAGTTTGTAAAATAAAGAATATCATTGACTATCAATTATCATATTATCAACTTTGTTGAAAAGTAGTTTAATTTCATCTTTAACAAATTTTTGGAGTTTTTCCATTAGGTATTGACGGTGTAGAAAACTTACAGTAATTATAAAAATAAATTGAGAAAAATCAACAATTAAGTCTAACCAATATCGCATATAAGAAAGTATAGAGAATGTACCGAATTCTTTTGAATTAATTAAAGACAGGAATAAATCGATATCATCACCAAGAATTAATTTTCGTTCGAATTCTAAATCAATTTCGATTGTAGGTTTTTTTCGTGCATCTTTTTTATTGGTTTCATAGACTTGAATGCCATTATCACCGATATTAGTTAATTCAACAATAAGAATTGGACGATGTTTAGCTCTAAGTGCAATTTTTTGTCCAAGTAATTTGTTATAATGAAGTAAAATATATTTACCAAGAGTTAAGTCAGGTGTAGCTTTTGAATTATCATCAATAGCAATCTTTAGAGCTCCATTAAAGATTTTTGAGAGGAATTCAGTGATAATTTCAATTGGAATTTCATTTTTTTGTATTTATCAAAGAATTTTTGAGATTTAGTTTTTTCATTTATTTTTATTTTATTTAGAACAGCAGCTAAAGTACCAAACCAATATATCATTGATTGAGAAGTTTCGCCCAGTTCTGAACTATCGCCAAATAATTCCATTTTTATTCATCACCCATAGGAGCGACTCCTTTACCTCTATTCATTAAATGAAATGGGTCAATAAGTGTTTTCATTTTTTTAAGCACATAAGTAGTACCTGGCATTAATACAGGTCCTACACTATCAAAAAAGTTTCCATCAGCATAAAGATAATATTGAATTGCTTTATGGTGGACGAACATATTTAGAATCATTGGGTTAATAATACCTAAAAAGCTGGGCATATTTTTCATCATTTCATTTGGGTCTGGGCTGAATTCGATATCCATTTCTTGTAATACATAGTGGCCATCATCTACAATTTGACAATAGCAGCAAGTTTCTTCAATTGGAGCACCTACTTTTTTTAAATAGTCCAATTGTTGCTCCCAGATATCTTTAGCGTCTTTAAGGTTAAAAAATGGACAATGAGGAGCAAATCCACCTCGAGTTCTTATGATCCTTACAGATTCAAACATAAAATCGTGCATTTTTCGAGGGTCTTGTAAATAGGCATATCGCATATCGTTTTTAGTATATGATCCGCCTCCAATAAACGGTAAATTTTGATTTTCTTTAATCATCAGTTCAAATGTAGAAATTGGGATCTTCCAATCTTTAGCCAGATTTCTTAATTTTGACAAGTGATAATTAAAGTCCCGTTCAGTACCTTCGAGAAATGTAAGGACAAAAGCGTCCATCCATGGGTTTTTTAACATCCACATATGTTCATCTCTAGTTCTGCCAAAAAGAAAACAAATATAAGGCCAGCGGACTAGCATACTATTACTGTAGCCATATTTAACAATTTCAGCAAGAAAATCAAACATAATTTCAATTTTTCCACCAAAAGCAATCAATTGATGCGTTTTTAATTTTGGGTTTAATTTTAATTTTGCTTTAACAATAATTCCCATTGATCCCAAATTTCCTAGAAATAAACCCATTACATCTGGTACTGGAGAATGAGAGCAATTTGCCGAATTATCGCTGCTTGGATATGCAAAACATCCTAATTTTAAAAGATTTCCATCAGGTAATACGACATCTATTCCGATTACTTGATTATCGCCAAGTCCGAATTTTCTTGCATAATGTCCAATTCCACGAGTTCCACACATATTAACGATTACTTTAACACTATGAGATCCGCTGAGATTAACAATAAAAAGATTTCTATTCCATGCTTCAATTTGTAATTGACCATAAGAAACGCCTGGTTCAACTGTGGCAGTCATATTTTTTTTATCAATTTCAATTATTTTTTTCATCAATTTTAAATCAACTAAGATACCGCCATATCTGGGAATAACTAGCCCACCCATATTAGCTCCTGTTCCTTTAGGAGTGACTACTAATTTATATTTAGTAGTTATTTTCATTATTTCTTGAATTTGTTCAACATTTCTAGGCAAAACTACAATATCTGGACCATTAGTTAATGCCATTTGATCATGACTATAAGAAATGGTGATAGATTGGTCATGAGCTACATAATCTTTTCCTAAAATAGAAATTAATTCTTGAATAACTTGATTAAGATTATTGTTTTCATCATTATTCATTTTATTCGACCTCAAATCCGCATTCTAAAATCAAATCTACCAAATCCATTATTTCCATATCTGAATGACTATTTTCTGCATTTTCATTAAGGTTTAGATAACAGAAAGGACATGTAGAAACAATACAATTAGCATCAGTGGCGTTTTTTGCTTCATTTATCCTTTCGGTTGCCGCGAAATTAGCAAGGTCCTTAAACCCAGATTTAACTCCGCCTCCAGCGCTGCAACACCAAGCATTAAATCTATTTCGGGGCATTTCTTGAAATTGTATTTCCTTTATTGCATTAATTACATCTCTAGGTGCATCATACACGCCAAGATGTCTTCTTAGATGACACGAGTCATGATAGGTTATTTTTTTAGCTAATCCATTAAATTTGATTTTATTTTCTTTTATTAAGTCAGCGATGAATTCAGAAACATGTTGGACTTCAAAATTATATTGAATATCCCATTTTGGATAATCTTTTTTGAATGTTCTATAGCAACCTGCGCAAGAGAATAGAACTTTTGTAGCTTTAGTATCATTGATAACTTTTACATTATGTTTTCCTAAGTTTATTGCAAGTTTAAGGTCGCCTACTCTTGCAGCTGGACTACCGCAGCACCATTCAGAGCCTTCCATTATTTTAAATAGAATACCAATTTTACCCAGGATTTTAACAGTTGCTTGAGCAATATTTTTAGTTCGATAAGAACTTTTACATCCTATATAATAGATAATTTCAGGATTGTTTGACATTTTTTCTTTAATTTTTTTAGTTTCTTCGTTTTCGTTTATCCATTGTAATCTATTTTCATGTTTTTCGATATAGGGATTGTGGTTTTGATAAATAGAATTTAAGAATTTTTTTTGTTCATGCATAGAACCAATTTCTAATTCTACAAGAATTTGTCGTAAAGTTTCAAAAACTTCTAATGTCTTAATTTCACGGTTATACATACAAATATATTCGCAATTACCACACATAGTACATGCATATATCACTTTTTTCAGCATTTCCATGGAATCATTTGGAAGTTTAATTGTTCCATCAATAATCCCCCTTGCAATCTCCATCCTACCTCCGGAAAAAAAAAGAGTCGAATTTAAAATCTTTACTTGCGGGACAGTTCTTATAATAATCTTGGGACACAAGATAATGCGGATTAATATATTGACAATTATAACATTTTAATGAGCATTGGAATACATCCCATCTTAATTCTTCTTTTAATTTTTTTAGCGATTCTGACATAATACTACCTTTTATAGATTTAATCTCCCAGGATTTAGTATATTATTAGGGTCTAATTGCTTCTTTATTTGTTTAAGAAATTGAAAAAGCCCGGGATTATTAGGAAAAATAAGTTCAGCCCAAATACCATAAGGTCTATCGATTACACCACCATTATTTAAAAGATATTTACTAATTTCCATAAAAAATTGCTCAATTTGTTTTAGGTCGTCTTCTGATTTATTATAATGAATAGTATAATCTAAAAAATAAGTATGACCTTGCTCAATAGGCATGACATATCCAAGTAAATCATCAAGAGAATAATTATACTTAGAAGCAATTTTTTCTATTCCTTCATTTAAGCTATTGATTTTATCGCCATTTATATAAAAGGGAATATGAAGTGCGTCTTAAAATATCTAAAATTATTTAAATTTCTGGGTAATTCAAATTCCCTAAGGAAAAATTCATTCAAATTTATTTTATTGATAGTTAAGGATTCATTATATTTAACGCCAAAATCTTTAAGGTCTTCGAGATCTAACATATATTTTTCTTTACTATCAAATTCGATCCCCAATACTAAAAGCCAATCTGGGCACATTGATTTTATTTGGTTAATATTTTTAAAAGATTCACTACCTGTCAAAATGAAACTTAGATTTTTTTTACTAATTATTAAAATTTCTCTGACTTTATCGTACCATAGGATTTTATTTAAGGAATTAATGCATGAATTTAAGTTATTGAAGGTTGCAATTATTATTTTTTATTTTTAGATAAATATTTGGCTTTAATTATTAATTGAGTAACAATTCCTAAAGTGCCTTGAGATCCACTAAATAATCTTGATAAGTCAGGCCCACCTGGAGCACCTGAAGGTAAGAAATTTGGCCGTTCCTTACACCAACTTGCAGTACCCGTGTCTAGAGGCATACCATTAGCTAATATTAAATGAATATTTAGAATACATTGCCAGCCTTCAGAAATTAACATTTTTGGTCCAGTTAATAGAGGTACTCTGTCGATATACGAACTGAAGCAGAGGGAGGAAAACCTAAGGGTACCATTATCCTTAATCCATGTTTTTTTAATTCGGGTATCAATTATTCATAAGTTACACCAGGTTCAATCCAAACATATCTATCTTCTGTATTTATCTCCAGAATTTCGTTCATTTTAGATAGGTCTAGGATTATACCACCATTTTTTGGAATAGTACCTCTACAATATTTTTCTTTAGAACTAGATGGAATAATAGGAATATTATAATTATTAGCAAATTCTAGAATTCTAATTATATCGTCCTCACCAGCTGGATACATAATTAAATCGGGAATAGTACCTTTTTCTAGGCTGGCATCACTTTTAAACGAATTTATTAGAATAATGTCGTCCGAAATTTTAGTTTCATTAATGTACTTTTTTAGCTCATTTTTTAAATCATTTTTATTAATTCTCATAAAGTTAAACCTTAATTCATTAATCATTGTTAAATTTTAAAATATTATTCTTACAATTCAAATTTAAAGTAAGTCTTTCTTAAATTTAAAAGTCATAAATTTTAAATCAACTTTTTTTTGTAATTTTAGTCATGTTCAAATTTATTAATACTTTTATGGTTATGTTGTAGATTGGCATTTGACTTATTAAAATCATGAAAATGTGGGTGGACATGTAAGTGTATATGTGGGCGTTCCTCTGGTTTAACATTAGGATAGATTATATCCAGAACTGAATCCCATGTTCCGATTGCTTTTTTAACTTCCGGTAAATTTAATCCTTTATTAGGGATTCCTTTATAAATAATTTTCCCATTTTTCAAAACGACCATTCGATCTGCCCAAAATTGAATAAAGAAATGATTATGAGTTGTAAATAGAATGGTCATTTCTTGTTCTCTACGTAAAGATTCTAAGATTTCGAGAAGTTCCTTCACTGCGATCATGTCTAAATTTGCAAATGGTTCATCTAAAAAAAGAATTTTAGGGTTCATTGCAAGAATTCCCGCCAATGCTACTAGCTTTTTTTGTCCCCAACTTAAGTTTGAAGGGGAGTATAACCTATATTTCTCAATTCTTACTGCTTTTAAAGCCCAATTAACACGTTCTGTTATTTCAGATTTTGTTAATTTTAAATTCCGTGGTCCAAAAGCAATATCTTCTTCAACTGTTGGTGAGAAAATTTGGTCGTCTGGGTTCTGAAATAGGAAACCTATTTGTTTCCTAATTTTCCATTCATTTTTTCTATTAACTTCTGTTCCGAATACTTTTATTGACCCTTTTGATCTTTGTAATAAATTTACCATAAGTCGGAGTAATGTCGTTTTACCAGAGCCATTTGCTCCTACTAATGCTAATTTTTCACCTTCATATATATCAAAAGTAATATCAGATAGCTCAAAATTGTTATATTTGAAATATATATCTTTTAGTTCAACAGCTTTTCCACTCATTTGTTCAACCTTTATAAAAAATATATTTGACTATAATAAACAATCAAAAAAACATAGATTATACACCCTACGATTATTAAAATATCCTTTACACTAACTTTTTTGCTAAATACTGGTAAAGATCCACCAAAACCTCTTAATTTTAGGCTTTCATATGTTTTAGTACTTTGTTCCAATGATTTAACTAAAGTTGCAGCGAGCATATATCCAAAATACCGTACTCTATTGATAATACCTTTTATTTGAGATTTACCTCTTAATGCTTGAGCCTCAGAAATTTTTTTATTTTGTTCAAAAAACATTGGAATATATCTAAGCGTTAAGACAATGGTTGATCGAAATAAAGAAGGAATTAATCGAACATGCGAAAATTCAGTAAAGGATAAACTTGAAAAAAAAATCATAAAACTAAAAAACATAGTATTCATTACTAAAAATAGCCAGAGTGCAAACCATAACCTATCGAGATAAATTATTATCTTCCATTGACCAATATAAAAAGACCAAAATTCGATTGTACCATTAAAGAACGGTAAAAAGACTACAAACACTAAAATTATTGGTAGTAGTCGTATCCATCTTTTTAAAATTTCTCTTAATTCTATTCTTATTATAACCCCAATAACCAATACAGATATTAAAATAATCGAAACAATACGATAATTCGTCAAAAATGGAACTGGTAATGCAAAAATAAAAGCCATAAGAATTCTTGTCTCGGGTAGGAGCTTCTTTAAAATTGTTTTCTGATTTTCTTTTCTAAATGGTATAAAGTTATTCATTTTTTTCAATCATACATGTTATAACTAATTTTAATCAAGGATATTACGAGGATCAATTTAAATAATATAGGAAATATGGTATTTATTTGAATTATTAATAAAAATATTATTGAATTTTCTGAAGTGGTAAAGAAATATAAATTTGGATAATATAAAGCAAAAAAATTTAAAGATAAAATTTTCTTAATTCTTGATGTATAAATTTAGTCTTAAAATTAATTAAATATATAATAATAAACTTAATATAGAAGGTATTTGATTGCATATTCCTGATGGTCTGCTTGCAATATGGGTTTGGATACCATTATTAATAATTTCTGCGGTTTTTGTTGTATATAGTTATTTTAAACTTAAAAATAAATTAGAAGATAGATTTATACCATATTTAGGATTATTTACAGCTGGAATATTTGCGGCACAACTTTTTAATTTTCCAATTCCAGGAGGGACTTCTGGACATTTAATAGGAGGAACATTAATTGCTGCGACATTTGGACCATTTGCAGTTCCTTTTGTTATTTTAATAGTACTTTTTATTCAATCTTTATTTGGAGATGGAGGAATAACTGCAATTGGAGCAAATTTATTTAATATGGGAATAATAGGAGGTATGTTGAGTTATTATTTAATGCTACTCCTTATAAAATTATTTAGAAAAATGTCACCCTCGAAAAAACTTGTTATAAGTGCGAGTATCTCCAGCTTTATTTCAATAGTCTTGGCTGCTGCCACTGCAGCTGTCGAAATTGCCCTTTCGGGTGTAATTCCTATTGAAATTGTCCTTCCAGCTATGGTCTTTTGGCATGTTATGATTGGAATTGGTGAAGGAATAATTACTGGGACAATTCTTTTATACATAATTAAAACAAAACCTGATTTAATTATAATTAGTAAAAATTTAGGCTTAGATTTCAATAAGGAGGTACCTAAATGAAGAATTGGATTAAAACTCATAAATACTTTTTCTTAATCCTAATAATAATTATATGTATAGCAGCAATTATGATCCCATTACTTTCGTGGGTTGGACCAGATGGATTAGAAAGAGTGCTTGAAGATTTTGGTTTAGGAGAGTTTCATCCTTTATTTGCACCATTAGGGGTGTCAGGACTTGGAATTATTGGCGATATAATCAATGGAATAATTGGAATAATTATAGCCCTTGGTATCTCACTATTACTATTCTATTTATTAAAAAAAAAGAAGACCACAAGAGTCTAATGCAGAGTAATGTAAATAATTAATGTTATTAATGAAAAAATATTAGAAAATAGAAAATTATTTTTTGATTGATGAATTGATAATAGGTTCAGGTCTTCCAGTACTAATTTCTAAATCTTTGATACAAAAGTCAAGTCCTAATTTTTCTAGTGTATCTTTTTGAGGGATCCCATTTTCGTTAAATCCAATATTTTGATAATAATATGTGATCATTTGTTCAGCATCTATTTTTTTATTTTTTAATGGTCCTTTATTCATTGGAGGATCGCCAATAGCACGTTTTGATGCTTCATGACGTATTGCGCCTTCTCTGGCATTAAACATTTGTCTTAAAGTTTGGATACGCCAACCACATTGTAATAAATCATCAACAGTTAATTCCCAGCCGACAACAGCTTTAATGATTTCTAATAAAGGATATCTTCCACACCATTCCGAGAACATACATAGTCCCAGGCTGTTAAAATTTTGTATGAATTTTGCTACTTCTGCTTGCGCTTTCCCTTTTTTCTTAGGATCTTTACTATTTTTTACTCTAAATCCTTTTAAAAACAAGTTTCCAGGTCCCGCTAGGAAATAATCAATACTTGCTGCAGTATGACGTCCAGGTGTAGGGTCAGCAATATATGTCATCATCAGACCTTTAGTAAACCTTGCATCGTGCATTGGTAATTCTTGGCCTCCTGAATGAATTGCAAATTCTTCAGATCCTTTGATTTTTTCGCTTGCTTTTTTAACTCCATTAGCTAGAATATCACCAATACCTTCTCTATTTACAATCATTTGGCAGAGAGTTAAAAGGTATTCAGATTTATTCCATTCGGGTAGAAATCCATCAGGATATTCCTTACACTTAAAATCTTCTTTCTTTAAAATACCTTGCTCTACACATTCTAGAACGTAAGCAATGACCCCACCGCAAGATATTGTATCAATTCCTTGTCGATTTAAATATTCGTTAATTAATAGAATAGTCTTAAGGTCGTCATTTAAAATTAATCCACTAAAAGCTGCTAATGTCTCATATTCAGGTCTATGTATATTTTCAAGCCCTAATTCAGGGATATTTAACTTAGCACCACAACGTATTGGACATGAAAAGCAACCTATAGAATCTGTTACATACTTTTTTAAATAGGCCCCGTCCATTTTTTTATATCTTTTTTTCTGAAATTCTATTTTCGCAATACCTTTATAATTTTTTATTGGTGCATCTCCAACATTTGTTAATATACCATAAAAAAATGGAGTCCCTATTTTTGATAAGAATTGGGCGTATAACGTAGCAATTTTAAAATTTGAATAATGTATTTTAGAAATCCTTAATAATTGCGCAAAATTTGGCGTTAGATTTATAATTGGAGAGAAAATCATGTTTTTCTTTTTCTTATTAATTCTTTTATTGTATTCCTTTGCCAGTTCAATCATTTCTTGTTTATTATTTACGTTCAATTCAGATTTTTTTACTATGCAAATTGCTTTTAACTTTTTGGAACCCATCACTGCTCCTAATCCGCTTCTTGCGGCAAGACGTGCGCTATCGTTGACAATACCAGAAATTAGGCATTTATTTTCTCCACCAACTCCAATTGAAGCAATATCGCACTTACCATATTTTTCTTTTAATTTTTTTTCAGTTTCTACCACATCTTTTCCCCAGAGGTCAGAAGCGCTAATTAATTCATTTTTTTCATTCCCAATAAGCAAATACACTGGATTTTTTGCTATCCCGGTTATAAATATTGCATCATATCCGGATCTTTTTATGGCATTACCGAAATTTCCACCCGAATTTGAGTCGCCCCATCCTCCAGTTAAAGGACTTTTCCCACAGACCATATATCTCCCTGAGAAAGGTGCTAAACTTCCCGTTAGTAATCCTGGACAAAATCCGATTATGTTATCAGGCCCTAATGGATCACATTTTGGTTTTATTCTGTTGTAAATATAATATACCCCAAGACCATAACCACCTAAATAATTTCGATAGATATCTTCGCTGGGTTCTTCTTCTTTTATCTCTTCATTAGTCAAATCTATCCATAATATTTTTCCATTATATCCAGATCTTTTTTTTGTATTAGTCATTATTAATACCTATTTATATATCTTTTAATAGTATTTCCTTTTTAGAAAATATATATTTATTTAATATAATATTTTAAATATATAAAATATATTTGATTTTAAATATTTTAATTATAAGAAACAAAATTTGCATGATCTTGAATATCTTGCATCAATATTACCAATATCTTGTAATAAAATCCCAGATATTGAAGATAATTAATTTTTTTATTGAAAATCCCAAGAACTTTTTTATTTAGTAATATATTTAAAGAACTTTCAATACTAAGAAATTAATTCATATATATAAATTTAAATTAAAAAATATTATAGAGAGATTTATCAATTAATTTCGCCATATTTTTGCTTATATTTTTCAAGTATTTTTTTCAGTTGGTTTGCTCGCTCCGTCTCCTTCTCTGCCCGTTCTCTTTCCTTCTCTGCCCGTTCTCTTTCCTTCTCTGCGGTTGTTTTAAGTAATATATCATTTTCTTTATCAAAAAAAACTAATCGATATAATTTTCCGCATTTAATATGGCTTTTTTTTCTTTCCATTAAGCCTATTCTAAATGGTAATCTATTTCCTAAATCAACTATTTTTGTATTGTCTATCATTTCTTCTTCCCCCTCTTTTAAAGCTATATCTCTAATATCAAAATGTACATACTTATCATTTTCTAAATGGAATACTCTCATAAATGGCGGACTATAAAGTTTACCAACTGTATCATACGGTGTAAATACTATATAATATGGTATTTTTACCTTTTCACAATAATCTCCATGGTCTAATAAATCAATTCGCCATGTCGATTTGGACAATATATTTATTGCCATGTCAGGTATTCTACCATTAAATTGACTTGGGTCATACGAAGATAGTGCCTTCTTTAAAATTAGTCCTTTACAAAATGAGATGTCAAATTGCAGGTCTATCTCGGTTCCATCTTCTAATTTAAAATAATGATGTAAGTCCCAAAATGTTCGAGAATCGGGAAAATTTGTAGTTAATACATCATACATGTAGGATACTTCTTCAGAATGTGGTTCACTCTCTCGCCTTCCTATACGCTGCAAAACCGGTGAAGCTCCTTCATCATAGGTTTTTCCTTTATCTCTCGTTGTTCTAAAGATTTTGCCCTCAGTTTCATCTTCAATCATTACTATTCATATTTAGCTTAGTAATAATTCTATTTAAAATTAGCTTATTTTTATTTGATTGTTGATTAAAAAACTCAACACTAAATAAAATAATTATTTAAGAAAATTATTTACAAGAAAAATGGATATAACTAATTTTTTTAGGAATTTATTAATTGAAAAAAATGAAAATAATAAAAAATTTTATTTATAAATTAGCCATTTTAATTATAAGATCTACCATTCTATTACTAAAACCCCATTCATTATCATACCATGATAATACCTTTACTAAATTTTTCCCTACGACCATAGTCATTCCGCCATCAATAATAGCACTATGAGAATTACCTACAATATCCCTAGATACAATTGGATCTTCAGTATATTCCATTATTCCTTTTAATTTTCCTTCAGCTGCTTCTTTTAATGCATTATTTACAGATTCAACTGTAACATCTTTTTCAGTATTAACAACTAAATCAGTTATTGATCCATCAGGAGTTGGTACTCTCATTGCAATTCCATTTAATTTTCCGTCTAAATCGGGGATTACTTTTCCAATTGCTTTTGCAGCTCCAGTAGTTGTTGGAATAATATTTACTGCTGCAGCGCGAGCTCTCCTTAAATCCTTATGAATAAAATCCAGTAATCTTTGGTCATTTGTATAACTATGGATAGTAGTAATAACACCTGATTTAATACCAAAAGAATTGTTTAATATCATTGCAGGGGGAGCAAGTGAATTTGTAGTACATGAAGCATTAGAAATAATAAGGTGGTCTGAAGTCAGTCCATCACTATTTACACCCATTACTACGGTATAATCGGGGTCTGGTGATGGAGCACTTATAATAACTTTTTCAGCACCTGCTTTTAAATGATTAGCCGCTTGTTCGCGTTTCCTAAAAATACCGGTGCTTTCAATTGCTATTTTAGCCCCTAAACTACTCCAAGGAAGTTCAGCAGGGTTCCTAATCGCGGAAACTGGGATTTTTTTCCCATCAACAATCAATGAATTTTCATCACTTTGTATGTCGTTTGGTAAAATTCCAAAGGTACTATCATGTTTAAGTAAATGAGCAAGCGTTTTTGTATCAGTTAAATCATTTATACCAACGACTTCAATATCAGCTTTTTGCTTTAAAATAGCTCGGAAAACTAACTTTCCAATACGACCAAATCCGTTAATTCCAATTTTAATAGTCATAATTATTTCACCCAAATAGTTAGTAGAGCTTTAGCTCTACAAATAATCTTATTAATTTTTCTCTTTAATAAAAATGAAAAAATATAAACGAACAACGAATTTTTAACAAAATTCATATCCTATCGAAATCTTTTTTTTGATTAAAATAAAAAAGTTTCTAAGATGAGCTATATTAACAAATATTTTTATTTAGGAGGGGAATTTTGCTATATTTTTTGTTTAGTAATGTAAATTGTGATAGTTGGACGACCTGATCTTCCAATTGAGCTTCGAGCTTGTAATATAAATTGTTTCTATGTCCGACTAATATCACATCATAATGTTTTGATAACTAAATTTGATCTTTCAATTTCTGGATAGTTCCTACACTCACTTTTTCAATGTGTGAAGGGACTCTTGTACCCACTTATGTGGGTAAACCCCATGTTGGTTTTATTTTCCTTTGGAAAACTCCTTTTTTTATGTTATTTTTTCCACGTTGATCCATTCCTTGTAGTTTTCTAAGAGATCCACGTTAGTCTCAATTCATATAGTGATCCACGCAGATCGGGGATTTCTCCCTTAAGTTGATCTACGTTTGGCATTGATCTCGACAAATTCGCCCAAAAGTGAGAGATTATGGTTAGATAAAACAAGAATAAAAAGGTTTTGAAATTAATTGATGGAGAAGGTAGGCATAAATCCAAGCCGATTATGGGAATAGATTTTAATAAAGATGTTTTTGCCTATTGTGTGTTGACTAAAACAAAAATTCTCGAAGAGTTTTAGGTGTTGAATAATAATAAGGAAATAAGTAATTTGATTAGTACAATCAAAAGATTATATGTTTTGATCGTGGCAGTTGAATTTACAACTCAGTACCACTTTAAGTTGGTTTTCACATTAATAGATTCGGGTATTCCTGTGCTAGTCACAAATTCATAACAAACAAAATCGACACAAAGTAAAAAACTGATAAATTTGATGCGTGAAGGATCGCAATAGCACACAGAGATTGTAGATTGAAGCCATCATTAATCTGCCCTGTTGAATTGTTCAATTTAAGGAAAGCAGTTAGGTATAGGTACAAAATTATAAATGAAAAAACAAAGATAAAACAGAGGGTAAACCA
>SUPR01000071.1 GCA_005191425.1 Candidatus Helarchaeota ASGARD archaeon Hel_GB_B | reverse complement strand
AGATATAACGCCACAAAAGAAGGTTGAGCTTGAATTAAAGAAGTCTGAAGAACAGTATCGATTGATTTTGAATTCTATGACAGATGCGATACATGTGGTAGACTTAAATTTAAAAATTATATATATTAATCCGCCTTTTAAAAAATGGTTAAAAGAATTAAAATTACAACCTATTTCAATAGGTAAAACAGTATTTGAGAATTTTCCTTTTTTACCCAAGGAGCTTCATAGTGAATATGAAAAGATAATAAAAACAGGTAAGCCACTTTATACAAAGGGGAAAATAGAGATTAGAGGAAAAGAGATATTTACCGAGACCAATAAGATCCCAATTTTTAGGGAGGGAAAAGTAATTCAAGTATTAACAATTATTAGAGATATAACATCTAAACATATAGCGGAGAAAAAATTAAAGGACTCTGAAGAAAAGTTTAGGAGAATTTACGAATCAATTCCGGATATATATTTTTTAGTTTCTAAGGACAATACTATTGTTGAATATAAAGGTGAACTTACTCAAGTTTTTTCTCCTGGAGCATTTTTAGGTAAGAAGATAGTCCAATATTTACCTAAGGATTTAAGAGATACTGCTAGCGAGAAGATTAAATTAGTTTTGAAGACAAAAAAGCCACAAATTATGGAATATAGTCAAATTATAAATAATAAATTGATGTATTTTGAGGCGAGAGCTTTATATTTTTCAGAGGATAGAGTGGGAATTTTTATAAGAAATATTACGGACAGGAAGTTAGCTGAAGAAAAACTAAAAGAATCAGAAGAAAAATTTAGAAGTATAGCTAATCAGAGTTTAATGGGTATTTTTGTTATTCAAGATGGAATTATAAAGTATGTAAATAAAGCAATAGAAGGATTGACAGGATATTCAGTAAAAGAATTAACAAGTTGGGGGCCTGAAGAATATAAAAAAGTAATTTATCCAGAGGATCAAGATTATGTAATGGATATTGCAAGAAGACTTCGTAGAGGCGATAAAAATGTTCCAAATCATTTAAATTTTAGAATTATTACCAAAGATGGAAAAATCAGGCACTGGGATTTATATGTAAAAAGAGTTCATTTTCAAGGATCAAATGCAGATTTATCTACAGTGATAGATATCACTGAACAAAAAGAAATGGAATTAAAATTAAAGGAATCAGAAGAAAAATTTAGGACTATAGCTGAACAATCTATAATGGGAATTTGCATTGTCCAAGATAAAGAAGTAAAATATTTTAATAATACATTTGCTGATATTTTTGGGTATTTACCTGAAGAAATTTCAAAATGGAGCGCAGATGAATATCAAAAATTGATTCATATTGAAGACAGAGACAAGATAATAAAAAAAATAAGAGCCCAGATAAATAGCAAAAAGGGCAAGAAAATTCAATATTCCTTTAGAGGTATAACAAAATCAGGCAAAATTATATGGGTCGAAAATTATACACGACGCATAACATATAAAGGCAGAAGTGCAAATTTAATTATGATATCAGATATTACCGAACGTAGAAAAGCAATTCAAAAAATGAAAGAAGCGACTGAACGTTATGTAGCAATATTTAACAGGAGTCATTATGCAATATATGTCCATGATTTTAAAGGAAATTTCTTAGAAGCAAATAAAAAAGCATTTGAATTATTAGGATATAACAAAGATGAAATACATAAACTTAATTTTGAAAAAATAATAATAAAAGAACAAGTACCGAAGGCTTTTGAGATTCTTAATAGATTTATTAAAAACCCCACTTTAAAAGAGCGTTTTGAATTCAAAATTAAAAGAAAGGATGGTAAATATATTTGGGTAGAGACAGAAGGATCATTACTTTATAAAGAAGGAAAACCTTATGCAATTCTTGGAATAGCAAATGATATTACAAAGCGTAAAAAATTGGAAATGGCTATTCAATAAAAATATAAAATATTCAGAAAAATAGGACAAACATTTTCTAAATTTAAAATAATTAGCACATTTAGAAAATTCTTGGATAAATTTTACGTAAGAGAGATATTTGTTTAATAATCATGTGGAATTCCTTTAATATGTAAAAGTAGATGTTCATAACCTTCTAGGTCCTCAATCCAACCATAATTTGCATCGCATTTTGAGTCTAAGTCTTTAATATATGGTTTGATATCAAGTAAAGGAGTCCCATCAAAGACATCTAGACCAGTTGTAAAAATAACATTGTCAGAGACCTTTTTTATTTGGACGATACTAAGGCCTAAACGATTTGGACGAATTGGAGACCTGCTCGCAAATGCCCCAACTTCAATTCCGCCAGTCCAAGGGGGAGATACAATATTTTTATATTCTCGTGAGACCCGGTCGATATAATAAATAACATAAATATAGCGAAATTGGTCGAGCCTATGAAGACTTTTAGTATATTGTGGGTCTATTTCAATCTTAAAATCGCCTTCATCATTGCTAATTGGTTGATATGGTGCATTATCAGTATAAGGTGTATGAATAACTCCGATTTGTTTAAATATAAATGATTTTGATAAATTTGTTTTAATTGATGTGGTCTCAGTGGCCGTTTTCTCTATTTTTATATCCTTTACTTTGCTTTTTTTAGCTTTTTCCCTTATAGATTCAAAAATTTGGTTCATTTTATTGTAAAGTTCAATAGAATCAGCTAATTCGGAGGCTATCTCTTCAGAAATTATGTTTTTTGCTTTTTCAATCCAATTTTCAATGCTTTTTGCATGTTGTTTATTATGCATAATCCAATAAGATAAAGTCTTATCGAATATTTCATTATTTGATTCGTTTATTTGTATTACCTCACATTAGTTTATGTATTTTTTTATTATTTATAATAGACCTTTAGAAATATTTTAATGTTTTTTTTATTAAGTTCTCTTTTATTATTTCCTAATATAAAAACAAATCAGACTATTTTTTTAATAAAAATTTGAAAATGTCAGCGTTATTCTAAGAAAAATATATTTTTTCTTTAAAAATTTTATTTGTAAATCTTACTTGATGAATTAATGTTCGAAATGATGGAAAGAGGGTTTAAAAATCAATTTTATATCTTAATTAATAAAATTATTAAAAAAATAAATTTAATACCTCCAAAAATAAACGATCAAATCACTTTAACTTTATCAGGAACGTGGTATTTTTCAAGATTTGAATAATCTGAGAAGTCTTTATTAACAATATAAATATAAAGATCGTCTTCAACTTCATTAAAAATTATTTTATAATTTGAGGTATTAATTTCTTTAATTTCGGTCTCTAAATAATCGTGTAAGATCATTTTAAAAACATGTAAGAAAGAAGAGAACAACTGAAAATCTAATTCCTTTTTACTAAAGGCAAGCCCTGAACAATGCTTACAGATACCATTTTCTGATATTTTGAGAGAACCTATAATTTTGTTATACATCTTAGAATCTCCATCAATATTTAAAATCCATAGACTCGAATTAAAGAAGTATAAGACTAAATCAATTAATTATTAAGGGAGGGTGAGTTATAGAGCATGCAAAAATAAAGGTATAGGGATTATAAATAAATTAAATCTCTTATACTTATTCTTTTCAAGCCTATGAATAAGTTTATTGATAAAATTCATTTCAAGTATTAATTAAAAATAAGAAACTTTTAATTATTTCGCAATGTGAATATGATTTCAGTTTTGCATAGCAAATGAATTATTTATAAAAAATAATCATATTTTATTTTCAAGAAAATAGATTTAGAGTTTTTTTCAAAATTTTATCAAAAACATTATCACCACACTTTATATAGAATAACGAACTTTTAATTATTGAAATTTTTATTAATTTTTGTAATAAATTGTTATTTCGATTTATTTATTATAAGATAATTAAAAAGCGTTGCTAAGATTACATAAAATATGGTATAATCAATTAGTTCAGGAATAGCATAATTGACTAATGGGTTTAAATAATTAAGATATAAATAATAGGGCCAGATTATCAAGAGTAAAATTAGACTGGCTAAATAAATAATTTTATAATTTTTTTCTATTTTTCTTTTGAAATTACTTATTATAAGAATTAATAACGAAATAATCAAAGATATTAATAAAAGTTGAGCTCCAAATAAATGTAAATTATAAAATATCATTGGAAATAATGCTTCAAAGCCAAACGTTGAATCCGTTATAAATAGAAAGATCAAACCAATGAATTTCAATTTGTCAATATTTTGAATTGATTGTTTAATACAGCATATTAAGAGAGGAATATTTCCCAAAAAGGTAATTATTAAGGCGCCACTAAAAAAGTAAATAGATTGAGCTCCTTTAGGATAAAGGCCAAGATGACTAAAACTATTATAAACCCAATTAAAATTTGGATATATTTGGACGGCGATCATTGATAGAGTTAAAGATAAAAAGAAAGAAATTATAGTAGGTAAAATTGCGAATTTAATATTAAACGTGCCTTTTTTTTCTGAATTGAAAATTTCGCCGCTAAAATTAGAAAAAACCATACATATCACGATATATTAAATAAATATTCCTAAAATTACAATTATTTTGATCTTTTTAATTATAATTTTAAAGATTGATTAATTTTTAAATTGAATTTTTAGATTAATTCCCAACGGAAATTATCATCGGATTTTACTTTATTCTCTTTTGCTAATTTATTTAAATGGTGTAAAGTTTGGATTTTTTCTGCAAATTTTAACCAATTAAGTATAATTGAATTGCCGGGTTTTTTAGGGATTGTGGGATTTTCTGAAGCGATTTCATCGAGAGTTAGACTTTTCTTTTTCTCCAAGATTTCCAGGATACGATTTTCTCTTTTAATAATACGTTCTTTAGCTTTAATATAAGCTTGTTTGACTTTTTCAAAAATTGGAGGAAAGTGAGCAGATAAAACAATGCACGGATTAATTTTGATTATTTTATCGTAAGAATTTAAATATTGGGTTAAATTACTAGTTATTGCGTTATAAACTGGCAGCTCTTTAGGCCCCATATCGCCAGCAAACAAAATACGGTTTTCTTCGTCAAAAAGGCATATATGACCTGGTGTAGTCCCGGGAGTATGGATGACTTTTAATATATGAGTCCCTATATTAAATTCATAATTGTCGTAAACTTTAATATCTACTTTTATATCTTTGAAATGCCAATATTTTAAATGTAATTCGTTAATTAGGTCGGTACCATTTAAAAAATTATAATTATGATAAAATCCTTGTAAATTTTCGATACTGTTTGATTCTAGTTCATGTGCAACTATTTTGGACTTATAGCGCTTTTTTAATAAGTTTTTTCCAGTTTGATGGTCTAAATGAAAATGAGATATTATTAAATAATTAGGAGGAAAATCGGCTATAATCCTAACTGTTTTATGTGAAGAAATATCGAACAGTATAATTTGTTTATCAATAATTAGATAATTGAAAACTTGGTTAAATTCAGTCTGTCTAATGATTTTAATCCAATCGTTAAAGTCTTCCATTTATAACTTACCTAATAATGAATTGATTAATGACCTAAAGCCGGAACTCGCTAATTTTAATGCAAGCGCAGGAGCTCTAAGCAACATTTCTCTTATTGTTTTTTCAGTGTCACCTATATTAAAACACATTTTAAAAAACAATTTTCTAAAATAATCATCAAATTTTATTAGATTTTTAAAAATTGGGAATAATTTTGGAGTATAAAATGATTGAGCTATAGACCCAAATGTATATTCAATACCAAGTTCCTTTTTCCATCTAATTTCATATTTTCTAAAAATCTTTTTCAGAATTATTTCTTTATCATAAGTTTTCAGGATTTCTTTAATGGTTTGAGCTGCCAATTTTGCAGAAATAATAGCAGGACGAATTCCTTCTCCTGTTAAATTAGTCGCAAAACCTGCAGCATCCCCGACTAAAAAAACTCTACGTCTAAAAGTTTTATAATTATAAGGTCCATAAAAGACAGCATAACTATGTCCTTTAATTGGAGAGAGTTTTAAATTATTATAATGCTTAATTTGATGTAATACGTCCAAGAAGTCCATATATTGCCGCTTTAAATTATAGTTTGAAGAATGAAGAGACATCCGCATACCCGTACCAATATTTAGATAATCGCCTTTAGTATAAAACCAGCTATAACCTTTAGTATTAAAATTAAAAAATAATTCAGGTGATCCGAAAAATTCTGTTAATTCTTTACCTTTTGTCCGCCCTATCTTTGTTTCAGATACGCAACATAATGTGAGCTCGTCCTGTTTCCAATGTGAACGAATTCCAGTTTGTTTTGCTACTTGACTGTATGTCCCATCAGCACCTATAATTAACCGAGCCTTATATTCCCGACCATGTTGGTTTTGAACGACTATTTTATCTTTATATACATTGATTTTCTTTATCTCCGAATTATCAATAAAATCAGTACCACTCGAAATAGCTTCATTAACTATTTTAGAATCAAATTCAATTCTAAGGATACCATAGCTTACAGGGGTCCTAAATTCAGTTGTATAAGGGTGATAAAGATTATCATCATCTTTAAACCATAAGACCCCAGATTTAATCGGTTCAATTATTATGTCATTCAAATTATTAACATTCCAACCCAAATATTGAATGACTTTTTTAGTAATCCAACCTCCACAAGGCTTAAAACGAGGGAATTTCTTCTTTTCTAGCAATAAAACTCGAAATCCATCTTTTGACAGCGTTTTAGCTGCAAATCCACCTGCTGGTCCAGCACCAACTATTATTACATCATACATATAGATTTAAAATATATTGCTAGTATTTAAAAATGATTATGAATCATCGAATATTTTTCAAATTTTCAATAGCATTTATAAAATGATTAAATTCGAGTATTTCATAGATTTCATTTAATTTTTCTTTCAATCGCTCTTCACTCATTAACGCACCATAATTACAACATCCAAAAACACCGAAATAAATTTGTTTCTTAGAATTTTTATTACAATTTTTATTATTAGTTTTGGTCATTTCTATCAATAAAATAAAATAAAAATTTAATTTAATTTATTATGGTAAATTATTTATCAAAATTATATTATTTTATAGTAAATTAAAGTAATCAAGAATAGATAATCTCTATTTTTGTAGTAAAAGAACAGAAGATTCAATTTTACTATTTTTATATTTTCAATATAAGATTCAGATTTAAAATTCTTTTAATATTTGATTCCAATTATCAAATTATTTTTTATATTATTTAATTTTTGGAATTTCGTTTAGTTTTTTGATTAAAATATTTATAAAGCAAATTTAAATTTGATTATTAATTAAAAAGAAATTAATTAAATTATTAAAAATTAAATGAATATTTAAAGCGACTTGATAAAATCATGAAGGATATCAAAAAATTAGTTTATCTAATAAATTTTTTAAATAATTAAATATTAAATGTATTAATAAACAAAAAAAATTTAAAAAATATTTACTTAAATATAAAAAAAATTCAATCAAGCCAAAATTAATTATTTTTTTATGAAATATCTATATTCATAGATTTAAATTAATCAAAATGCCGACAAAAATTAATCTAAAATAGATGAAGAGATTTTTAAATAATCAAAAATTTATTATTTTAATTGGAAAATTGAAAATGACTGCGAGATAATATGAGTTCAATAAAATCGATATATGACCGAAATTTAGAAATATTAAGGGATTTAGAAAAGAAGTTAATAGATATAGCAAAAGAATTTAATGTCCAATTAGAATTAAATGGAAAGGAAATTGCATTAAAATATTTAGATGATGAGTTATCTAATTTTAAAAATGAATTTGAAAACTTATATAACAATGTATATAAAATTATGGACACAAAAATTAAATTGAAATTCTTAGGGGATGAAGATAAAAAATATTTAAAAATGTGGGAAGAATTAGGTGATGAAACCAGGCAAATGCTTAGGGATTTTAGGTTAAAACAAGAAGAACTTATGAAATTACCAAATGTAAAAAAATTTATATTTGAAATAATGAAAAGCGGCGCTTTCAAAAATATTACTTTTGAATATATATCTAAAAATGTGGGAGTTTCTATTGAAGAGATTGAAGAGATTATTATAGATATGATTGCTAACAATGAAATTAAAGGGCAAGTAGATCTTGTTGATAAAAGTTTAACATTTGAAACTGGTGAAGAGGAGTTAGAGCAATCTAGCGATTTTTTAGAAACAGGCGAAATGGATATTCCAATCCCAGTTGGAAATTTAGATTCAAATGAACAAAAAATAGAGTATTTAGATATAAATGAACCTCCATCGTCATCTGAAGAAATAATTGATGAAACATTTTTAGAAATACCACCAGAAATTCAAGGTGAAGAAATTATAGAGGACGTTGAAATTGCCCCATTAGAGAAAGATGACCAAACTCAGTTAATAGAGCCAGAAACAGTACCTATACAAGAACAACAAGAACAAATTGAAATAAAGGAAGACCAAATACAAAAACAAGATGAAGAAATTAAAGAAGATATACATAAAAGACCAGTCAAGCATTTATCAGTTATAGAAAGAATTGCACAAAAATTAAATGTTCAGGAGAATTTAATCGTAGAAGATAAAAAACAAATGGATGGTGAAGTTCAAGAAATTCCTAAAGAACAAGAGCAAATAATGCCATCAGAGAAAGAGCCATCAATTGAAGAAGGACCTATTTTAGAAAGTTTACCTGAAACAGAAAAAATCTCTGAAAGTAAAGATGAAATTCAGGAAAAAGAAGAAATGACAATTGAAGATAAAATTGAACTTGTCGATAAATTACAATCAGAAAAAAAGAAAGAATTAATTGAGGAAAAATTTGAAAAAGAAGCTGAGGAAGAAGTTGAAGAAATACCACTATTAGACATTAATATTCCACCACCTAGTTCAGATGATGAGTCAGATTTGGTCGATGAATTTCTAGAAGCGCCACCTGCAATTGACGATGAGAAATTAGGAGGAACACCTGATGCTTCGATTGATCTTGAAAATAATATTGAAATTAATCAAGCCGAATTAAAAGAAGATAAAGCAGCAATTGACGTTGACACAAGTGCTTTATTAGATATTCTTAAGAAAAAAAAAGAAGTAATAGAGCAAAAGCCCGAGATTGTTTTTGATATATGTCCTTTTTGTAATCATTCTATAAAGAATGACAGTAAAGTATGTGCATATTGTAATAAAGAATTGAAAAGGTGTATAATTTGTGGCAAATGGTTAGGTCCGGATTCAATTCAATGTCCATATTGTCATAAAGAAGTACATAAAAAAGAATTTTATGATTTTGTAGAAAAGGAAGGCAAATGTCCAAATTGCCACGAAGAGCTTACGAAGACAGATTTAGAATTTGCAGAATTGATATAGTTTGAGAGTGCTATATTCTTTCTTCACCATGTTCAGCAGTCCTTATTCTTATGTCATCGATGTAATTTTTTGCTATTTCGGCGTAATGAATTAATTGCTCTCGTGTTGGGGACGGAACGTCTGCGAACTTTTTATCGAGAACTTGGTCAATACACCTAAACTGTTGTAGGACATATCTATTAACTCCAGAAATGTTTTCGCAAATATTTTCAATTACCTTATCAGAGTCATTAATTGATGGGACAATAGTTGTTCGCGCTTCAAAAATAGCATTAGAATTAATTATTGTTTGAATAGATTGTTTTATACGATTAATGAGTTTATTTCCAGAAATAGAAGAGAGCCCGGTAGCTTTTGCATAGGATTTTGGAGTGAGCTCGTTTTTAATGTCCATTGCAAAATAATCGACAATATCTAAATCACAGATAGTCTTAAGATTTTTTGGATAATAACCATTAGTATCTATTTTTGTTAATAGATCCAGTTTTTTAACTTTACTAATTATCTCAATAAGTTGGTCAATTTGTTGAGAAGGTTCACCACCAGTTACTGCTATTCCAGTAATAAAAGGGGCTGAATCTTTAATGTGGTCAATAATTTTTTCTACGGAAACTTTTTGACAATCCGAATAATTTAGAAGATTAAAGTTTTGGCAAAATGGGCAACGCATTGGACATCCACAGAAGAATAACACAGATACTACTTCACCAGGATAATCGATTGTAGATATATCTTGAATATCACCAAAATACACATCCATTTTAATTTCACTACTTTTTATTTATATTTTTAATTGGTAAAAATAAATACTTCCAATTTATTTGATATTTAATATAGTCATTTTTATCAGAAAGAGAATTCTGCAAGATTAAGCTATTTTCCTTCATGTTGTCTAGAATTTTAGATAAGATTGGAGTTGGGAGGTCTACACACTGAGATATACCAGTAAGAGTTAATTCACCGTATTTAGCTAGGATTTCTAAAATTAATTTCTTAATTTCATAACTATTAATTAATTCCATATTATTATTTGAGAAATTTAATTTTTCTTTAAGATTTTCACTGATATTACGATATTTTTTAATGGATTGATTGATAGCAATAATTTCTAAGTCAGTACATAAATCACGTATCAATTGTTTTCCTTTTAAAGTTGTCTGGACAGATTCAACTCTGTTATTTTTTTTAAATAATTCCAATAAGTTTTTATTGGCAAGAATCCGACACGTCCTTGAGATAGAAGCCCAACAAGTTTGTTTTGAATTATATCTTTTTTGTAATTTATTAACTATTTCAGAGATCAAAATTCCATTTTCTGATAAAATTAAAATTGATTTTCCTAAATCACTCAACCATTTTTCAGATTTTTTTGTCGGTGTTGACATAATGATTCATAGAAACTTTTAGATTTTATTATTATATTATCCACAAAAATATATAAATGGTATGACTTTATAAAGGAAAGACTAATTGATTATTGAACTATAATAAATATTTAGGATAATATATTTAAAGTATTTTTAACAAAAATTTAAAAATAAGAAATTTTAACATTACATGGTCTAAATGTCTATTAAAGAAATTAAAATTCCAGAAAATATACGTAATTATCAAAAATATCCATCATTGATAGGTCAAGAAGGCTGTCCTAGATGTGATTCTTTAGATATAAAGATAAAATATACCAGCTTTAAAAAAGGTAAAATCAGCTGGAGCTGCACTTGCAATGTTTGTGGTCTTCAATATAACGCAAAACTTAGTCCTGACGGAAAAAAGATAATAATTGAATCTTAAGAGATTTGATAAATTGAGATTTTAAAAAAAAATGCGATATATTAATTTATTAAAAAGATTTATGATAGTCAATTTTATTTGAATATTTAACTCAATTAAAAAAATCAAGAAAAATGAAAGATCTGAGACGATAAAGATGTTTTTATTTGAAAAAGAGCAAAAGGTTTTTGAAATTGCAGGTATAAAAATTGGAGGTCAAATAGGGGAAAATCCATTGTTTTTGATAGGGTCAATATTTTATAAAGCGCGTTCTGCAAAAGTACTGAAAAACCCAAAGACCGGTGATTTTAATAAAGAATTAGCCGAAGATCTAATTAATAAACAGATTGAAATCGCAGATAAGACTGGTTTGACCCATGGATTTGATGTCGGGGGTGGCGCAGAGACGCCAGATGCATTGATTAAGTTAGTTGAGTTTGTTGCAGATAAGACGGAAGCACCATTGCTCCCAGGTGGGCCAAATGCTGATATAAGAATACCTGCAATAAACCATTTTGGAGACATCGGGCTGTCAAATAGAATTATTTATAATTCTATCGACCCCCATATTGATGAAAAAGAAATTAATGCGATTTTAAATGCAAAAATTAAAAGTGCCATTCTTTTAGCATTTCATAATAGATATATATGGCCAAATGATAAGATGAAACTTATTAAAGGAACAGAAAATGAGGAAGGACTGCTTAAAAAAGCAGAAAAAGCAGGGATAGAAAATATTTTAATTGATGTTGCTACCTTAGATGTCCCATCAGTCGCAATTAATGCCCGAACAATTTATCAAATAAAAAAAGAGTTGGGTTATCCTTCAGGGTGTGGCACTCATAACGCATTACATACTTGGACTAAATTAAAGGATTTTGAATCATATGATAGCAATATTAAAAAAATAAAAAATGTCTTTATACACTCACTTCCCCAAGCTATGGGCGCAGATTTCTTCTTGTATGGCCCAATTAATTATTGTTCATATATATTTCCAATGATGGCAATGAACGATTCAATTTTAACATATAATGCAATACGAATTAATAAATTTAGAAATGTTAATAAACAAAGCCCATTATACAAGATATTCTAAAAAATAATCAATATATTAAATCCTAAAATACACATTTCTCTTATTTTTAGTAAAAAAATAAAATTATTATTTGTAAATTACATTTAAATTATATTTTTCAAGACATAACTTAGAAATCTCAACAAAAATTTTTTCTACATTAAAATTATTTTTTGCAGAAGTTAGAATTAATTTTAAATTTCTATCGTGGGCAAATTGTAAAGCTTTGTCTTGTTTTAATTCATCTTTGTCCAATAAATCTATCTTATTACCAACAATTATACGAGGATTTGAAACTATCGATGCTTTTAGAAAATCATCATCCCAAGATTTTAATGAATCTAAGGACTTGGAATTAGTAACATCATATACTAAAATCGCGGCATCTGCACCACTATAATAATAATTTCTAATTGTCCCAAATCGTTCTTGTGCACCAATATCCCAAATTGTTAAGAAAATATTTAGGTCGTTAATTTTTAAAATTTTTATATCAAAATCAGCTCCAGCCGTTGCCTTATAATTTTCATCAAATGAATTATTTGAAAATCGTCTTATTAATGATGTTTTGCCGACCTCCGGGTCTCCAATCACAACTATTTTGAAAGCATATTTTTCACTCGAGTCCATAATAAAAAATCACCATATCTCATTAATATTAAAAATATATTTTTTCTATTCTTTAAAAAAGTAGAAATAAAGAAAAAGAGTTATGGAAAATTCTTTTCTAATTTATTTATAATTTATGTAAAAACCTTTTGAAAAAATCCAATTTAAATCAATTATCCAATATAAAATTCTTAAACACAAAACTTTTCTATATAATAAATTCGTAATTAAATAATCCATTTTTTATTTTTCTAAAAAATAAAATATGTCAACATAAAAACAAGATCATTTTTTAATTCAAATTAGGAGAGTTGTAATAATTAGAATAATTTATACTATTCTCTAAAATTTGATTTTGGATTTTTTAAAAAATAATTAAATAGACATTATTCGTTTATTTTTTTACTAAAAACTAATTAAAGTGAATTTTATGAATGAAGTAGTAATTCTAAGTGCATGTAGATCAGCAATTGGAAAATTTGGAGGTTCTTTAAAGCCTCTAACTGGGAAGAAAATTGCAGCAGAAGTAATGAAGGCGGCTATCAATAGAATTCATTTGGGATCAAACTTAATTGATGATGTTCGTATGGGGTGTTGTATGGAGCGCATAGATGAGATGAATGTTGGGCGCGTGGCAGCTGTTGAAGCAGGAATTCCTGTTGATGTTCCCGCAGTTACAATAAATAGAGTTTGTGACAGTGGTATGGAAGCTATAGTTTCGGGTGCACTATATATCCAAACTGGAAATATGGATATAGTTTTAGCGGGTGGTGTTGAATCAATGTCTAATGCACCATTTTTAAGTTTCGATACTAGATGGGGTGTTAGATATCGCAACTCAAATATTACGTTTGTAGATGGATTATATCAAGGACTACATGCTGGGTTTGATATAATAATGGGGAAGACTGCTGAAAATTTATGTGAGAAATATGGATTTACTCGTGAAGAATTAGACGAAGTTGCACTAAGGTCGCATAAAAATGCAGAAAAAGCAACAAATAATGGACGATTTAAAGATGAAATTGTCCCGATTAAAGTTCCTCAACATAAAAAAGACCCGATTGTTTTTGATACAGACGAGCATTTTCGGCCAGGTCTTACAATGGAACAATTAGCTAAATTACCACCTGTTTTTAAGAAGGGAGGACTAGTAACTGCGGGAAATTCATCAGGGATTAATGATGGAGCGGCAGCATTAATATTAATGTCTAAAGAAAAAGCGGATCAATTAGGGTTGACACCATTAGCGACCATTAAGGGATTTGGTATTGCAGGAGTAGACCCATATTATATGGGTGAAGGACCTGTTCCTGCTACAAAAAAGGCACTAAAAAATACAAAATTATCAATTAAGGATATGGAGTTAGTTGAATGTAATGAGGCATTTGCTGCCTGTTATTTGACAGCAGAAAAATTATTAGGGTTCGATAGAGAAATTGCTAATGTAAATGGTTCAGGGATTGGATTAGGCCATCCAGTAGGATGTACAGGTGCCCGAATAGTTGTAACTTTAATATATGAAATGATTAAACGAAATTTAAACATTGGAATGGCTACTTTATGTGGCGGCGGTGGACAAGGTATGACGCTTATTATTGAAAGAGATTAAATTTTCGTTTTTTTTATTTAAATTATTAATGTTTAAACAATTAATTACTGTAAATTAAAAAAAAAGAAGGAGAATAAGACAAATATTAAACAATTTTCAATGAGTTTCAATAAAATGGACGACCTCATTATAGTTAGGAATTGAAGGTTGGGCGCCACGTTTAGTAACTGAAATTGCAGCTGCTGCAGATGCAATTTTAATTGAATCATAAAGAGATTTGCCAGATGCAAGCATAGCGCCTAAATAACCATTGAAACAATCACCAGCACCTACTGTATCAATAGCATCTACTTTAAAAGCTGGGATTGCAATAGTTTCATTTTTATTAATTAATAAAGAACCTTTATTACCCAATGTTAAAATTAAATTTTCAATCCCACTTTGGACTAATTCCTGTCCAATGGTGTAAATATCCGTTTCTTCTTTAATTAATTTTCCAGTTACCAACTCTAATTCCTTTTTATTAGGAGTAAGATATTTAATTTTTTTCAAAATAGTAGATGAGAGGGGCTTCTTTGGACCAGGTGCAGGATTGAAAATCAATGGAATTTTTAAGTCAAAAGCCATATTAATAACTGTAAGATTAGTCTGGTCAGGAATTTCATTTTGAATAAGAATAATATCGGCTGTTTTAATAATTTCCTTTTTTGATTCAATGTCTTTAGGGTGAAAATTATAATTAGAATTAGATGCAACAGAAATTAAGTTTTCACCTTTAGAATCAACCATAATAAGAGCGATTCCAGAATAATTATTTTTATCAATCAAGATATGGTCAGTATTTATGCCATCATTTTGATAAAGTTGAATATTATTTCTCCCAAAATCATCATCACCAATTTTCGCAATAAAAGTGACATTAGCTCCAGCTCTTCTTGCAGCTACAGCCTGATTGGCCCCCTTACCACCTGAAGCAATAAAAAATTCGTTTCCTATAACAGTTTCTCCAGGACTGGGTAATTTTTCAGATTTTATAGTCAAGTCTGTATTTGAGCTCCCTATTATTAATATATGCGGTTTTTTACTCAATATCATGACACCCAAATAGTAATTGAGATGAAATTATAGATTCTTAATAATATTTTAAGAGAATGTTGTTTTTAAAATGATAGTAATTATACATTTTTGAAATAATTTTTGGTGCTTCATCAGGAAATTCAACATTAATTATATTATTGTCCTCAAAAAATTTCCGTTGACGTTCTATTCCATCTTTTTCTCCAATTACAGCAACTATTGTCGGTTTATTTTTTGATTGATATTTTAAGATAGTATCTTTTAAATGTTCAGAATATTTTACTTCATCATTATCAGGATTATTACTGCCCCATGCAGTTAATATTGCACAATCAACACCAGGATCTTCCATAACTGCTTCCAGGCATGTAATAAATGTTTTTTCAGTGCCTTTTTTTAAAGTGGCGGGGTATGTATCTACAGGGTTATTAGCAGGGTTTCTATCGAATACTACTTCTTTTATTCGCTTTTGAGTTTGCTCGGTAAAGTTAGCTAATTTAAGTCCATATTTAGTGCATTGGTCCGAAGTTAATACGCCTAAAGCCCCACTATATGTAATAATTGCAATTTTATTTCCTTGTATTGGTTCATTATATAATGAAAACGCTTTACTTAAATAAATAAATTCGTTTAGATCTTCAACTTGAATAATACCAGTTTGTTTAATAATAGAATCAAATATATCATTATTAATAGCAATTGAAGATGTGTGGCTCATTGCAGCTTTTATTCCAGAAGGACTTTTACCGCCTTTTAATACAATAATTGGGCCTTTATCTCTGATAAATTTACGAGCGGAATTAATAAATCTTTTACCATTAGAAATCCCCTCAAGATATAAGCAAATTACATTAGTAATTCCATCATTGTATAAATAATCGATAATATCCGCATCATCAATCCCAATTTTATTTCCTAAACTTACAATCTTGCTCATATTAAAATTATGGGTCCTAAAATATTCGATCATTCCTCCAGTAAAAATTCCAGATTGCGAAACAAATGCTATATTACCATTTTGCTTTAACCCTGCGATTTCTACATATGTGGAAGTAAAAACAGGGAGATTAACAACCCCTAAAGTCCCCGTACCGAGAATATTAATTTTATTTGACAATTTTTTCAATTTATTCTGGTAATTTTTCCCAGTTTCAGTCCCAGTTTCTGCAAAACCTTCCGTGATAATTATAACTGATTTGATACCCTTTTTAATACAATCCTCGACAGCATTTACAACAAGGTCAGTTGGTAATATAATTATTGCACACTCAACTTCACCTACTGAAAAAATGTCTGGGTAGACTTTTAAACCATACAAGTTATCTGCGTGCGGATTTATTGGATAAATTGGTCCATTGAAAATTTCCACTAAATTTTTTACTACTACATTTCCAGGGCGTCCTTTTGTTCTTGAAGCACCTAAAACTGCTACAGATTTTGGCTCAAATAATGTTTTTACTGGAAATGGTGCGGTCATAAAAATTATAATTTTAAGAAATTATTTAAAAATTTTGATATTTTATTACGTAAGAATGGGAAAAAAGATACATTGAATGAAGATAGGTAGAAATATTATAATTAAAATAATTGCAATTCTTAAATAAAGACTTTTGACCGAATTATTTATAATTATTATTTCCCAAAAAGATTGGTGGCTCTTTTCAGCCCCAATTTTTGGTATCTCGATTCTATCATTATCATATTGAATTAACTCAGTTTGATCAAAAATCAATAAAAAAATAAGAATTGATATTCCTGCTAAGTATAAAAGAGAATAAAAAGAGAATTTAAAGATTAATATTTGATAAATAAAAGTGTAAACCGTAACCAGTCCAATATATGAAATAAATCCAATTAAAAATGGGTGAATATACTTAAAATTTTTCGTAAAATTAATTTTTTTAACATCTTTAATAAAAATATTACTTTTAAATCCGAGAAAATTATAATTTACATATAAATTTTCATTATGATGGATTTTTACATTTCCAAATTCATTTTGATACCAAGATATTATTAAATAAATACCGAGAATAACTGAAAAAAAATCAATATAAGTCCCAAATGGAAAGTATATTTCAAATATAGAAATAAGTATAAAAATTAACCCGATTATAAACCTATAAAAATTATGGCATTTATAAACAGACGCATTTCTATTTATTTCCATTTGGTCAATTCCCATAATTTCTAAGATTTTATTAAAATCGCCGCGCGAAAATTTCGTCCAAATTCTAAATTCTTCGTTTTCAATGACCAGTTTATTTCGTGGATAAATTAGAATTAAAATATTGATGATAAAAACAACAATGGAAGAGGACAATAAAATCAATTGATACGAATAATTTAATTGGTGAAAACTGCTTATAAAAGTAAAATAGATATACATCATCCAAATTGCAAAAATAACAAATTTGTATTTTACTTTATTATTCCCGAGATATATTTTTTTAATTTCATTAATTTTAAATGTTTGGACTTTTGTAAATATTTTTTTCTCTGTTATTGATATTTCATTTCCATTATTTTCAATTTTTAGAAAATTCGTGGAGATAATAGTATGTATTAGGAGAAAAAGCCCAAAAATAAGAGGAGGGACCCCTGTTGTTACAAAATAGGGAAGAGGAAAAAGAACGCCAGCTTCATGTTCAGAATCTAAAAAAAGAATATTAATTAAACCAATAAAGATGAAACAAATGGAAATAATATATCTAAGTATTGAGATAGATACAAATGAAATTATCTTTCTATTATTATTCATTAGTTTTTCCACCCTCAATTATCTTTTTTGTTTTTTTAGATATAGAACTCAGTTTATATTTAATAAGTAAAACAATTACAATTATAGACGAAGTCGATATAATTAAAATTAAAATATTTGGAGTTGGATTATTTGAAGGGAATATAGAAGTATTAGCTTTTACTAAGTCATTTTCATTAACTTTATTTAGGGAATAAATAGATTTTATAGAAACTATTTTAGTAGCATTTCGCCCAAAAATTGTAATATTATAAATACCGTTCTTATATAAAGAGGAATTCTCCCAAATAGCAGCCCATTCAACATTATAACTTTTTAATGTTAAATTAAAATGAGAGCTAGCATTTTGTATTTGGACTTTATATTCAATAGGATTTGACAAATTGAGATTATTAATTAAGGAATTATTTATAGAAATAACAGCCGGAATAAAGTTAAAATATCTAGCCATCCAATATACTAAGGTGAAACCAATGGCAGGACTTTCCCAAGAGCCATCGCCGGTCCCCTCTAAATTAAATGGAGACCTTTGCCATTGAAAATCGCTGACAGGTTGTTCGTCCACGGGTAACGCAATAATTGCGTGCTTTTCAAGGTTAAATTCATCACTGAGTTTAAGACCAAATGGTTCAAAAATAAAGTCAAGCTTATCAATCTGATAATTTTTTATCCAATTAACAGATTTTGGGTCTATTATTGAGATGTTCTTTCCATTATAATC